>JBKJTE010000381.1:0-4516 GCA_046590495.1 Gemmatimonas sp.
CCGTACCGTTCCTTCAGCCCGCATCCCGTTGCAGCTCAGCCACATCCGCAACTTTTGCATCGTCGCCCACATCGATCACGGCAAGTCGACACTCGCCGACCGCCTGATCGAAATGACGGGGACCCTGCAGAAGCGTGAAATGAAATCCCAGGTGCTCGATACGCTCGATCTCGAGCGCGAGCGCGGAATCACGATCAAGCTCAACGCCGTTCGCATGAGTTACGCGGCGAAAGACGGGCAGAGCTATGAGCTGAACCTGATCGACACGCCGGGGCACGTCGACTTCACCTACGAAGTCTCGCGCTCACTCGCGGCGTGCGAAGGCGCGATTCTGGTCGTCGACGCTTCGCAGGGCATTCAGGCGCAGACGCTGTCGAATCTGTTTCTGGCGATGGACGCCGGACTGGAAATCATTCCGGTCCTCAACAAGATCGACCTGCCGGGCGCCGAGCCCGAACGGCGCCGTCAGGAAGTGTGCGACCTCATTGGCTGCCTGCCGGAAGACGTGCTCTCGGTGAGCGCCAAGGAAGGCGTCGGCGTACCGGAGCTGCTCGAACAGATCGTCGCACTGGTGCCACCTCCCAAAGGCAATCCTGACGGACCGCTGCGCGCGCTGATTTTCGATTCGTATTACGACAAGTACCGCGGCGCCATTCCAAGCATTCGCGTGGTCGACGGTGAATTGAAGAAGGGGATGAAGATCACCTTCGGCGCGTCGGACAACGTCTACGAAGTCGATGAAGTCGGACTGCTGCAGCTGCGTCAGGTGAAGACCGATCGACTGCAGGCGGGTGAAGTCGGATACGTCGTCGCGAGTGTTCGCTCCGTGCGGGAGACGCGCGCCGGCGACACGATCTTCGATCAGGACAATCGTTCGACCGAAGCGCTTCCCGGCTATCAGGAAGTCAAGTCATTCGTCTTCGCCGGTATCTATCCGACCGAGACGACACAGTACGAGTTGCTCCGTGACGCGCTCGAGAAGATGAAACTCAACGACGCGTCGCTGCAGTACGAAGCGGAAACATCCACCGCGTTGGGTTTCGGCTTTCGCTGCGGCTTTCTCGGACTCTTGCACATGGAAATTGTGCAGGAGCGTCTGGAGCGCGAGTACAATCTCGACCTCGTGACGACGGTACCGAGCGTGGAGTACCGCGTCACCAAGACTGACGGTACGGAAATGCTCGTCGAGAATCCTGCACTGATGCCGGCTGCGGTGGTCATTCAGGACGTCAAGGAGCCGTATGTCCGCGCACGCATCATGTGCCCGTCCGACTACATCGGTCCGATCATGACACTGGGCATGGAGCGGCGCGGCGTTTACAAAAACACGCGATTCCTCGACACCGTCCGTGTCGAGCTGGATTGGGAATTCCCGCTCGGTGAAATCATTCTCGACTTCTTCGACAAGATGAAGACGGTGAGCCGCGGCTACGCGTCGCTCGACTACGAGATGCTGGAGTATCGTTCGAGCGATCTCGTGCGACTCGACATGCTGATCAACGGCGATGCGATTGACGCGTTCTCCGTGATCGTGCATAAGGACAAGGCATACGAGTGGGGACGAAAAGTCGCCGAGAAGCTGAAGGAGCTGATTCCGCGCCAGCTGTTTGAAGTCGCAATTCAGGCGACGATCGGACAGAAGGTCATCGCGCGCGAGACGGTGAAACCGTTGCGCAAGGACGTTCTGGCCAAGTGCTACGGCGGCGACATTTCGCGCAAGCGCAAACTTCTCGAGAAGCAGAAGGAAGGAAAGAAGCGCATGAAGCAGGTGGGTAGCGTGGAAATTCCACAAGAAGCATTTCTTGCGGTGCTGCAGGTCGACTAGTGGAGCTCAACGACGCAGTTTTGAGTCGGCAGTTCGAGTAACGGGTAGCCAGTCACACAACTCCGAACTCCAAACTCAAACTCAAAACTCACAACGTCAGTGGCAGTCTCCGTTCTTCAGACCAGCTTTCTTGGCGACATGATTTTGACCACGCCCTTGCTCGAGCGACTTGCCGAGCGAGGGCGTGTTGTCGTCGTGGCAACGCCGGCGAATGCCGCGCTGCTGGTGAATCATCGCGCCGTGAGTGAAGTGATCGTCTTCGATAAGCGCGGTGCGGATCGCGGGATTGGTGGCGTGCGTCGCGTGGCCGAACGGTTGCGGGCGAGTGGCGCGACGACGGCGTACATCGCGCAGGGGTCGTTGCGCACATCGGCGTTGGCGCGTCTGGCGGGCATTCGTGAACGCATCGGGTTTGAGACGTCGCCCGGTCGCATTCTGTACACAACGCAGGTGCCGTTTCGTCGCGAGTTGCATCATGCGCAGCGCCTGTGGCAGTTGGGGTCTTATGTGAGCGACACAAGTGCTCCAGTGCTACGTCCGACGTTGTATCCGGGCGACGAAGACTTTGCGACCGTGGATGCGCTACTCGCTGCGAATGGCGTTACGTCGGGCGAGCCGCTGATCGCGCTGGCACCGGGCAGTGTGTGGGCGACGAAGCGTTGGCCGTCGTTTGATGCGCTTGCAGCAGAACTTACGAATGATTCGCGGCTCGGCTTGCACCGTGTGATCGTGATTGGTGCTGCCAGCGATGCACACCTGGCGAAAGCGATTGGCGAGGCATTGCGGGCGCGCGGCGGTGGGTCAGCTATCGACGCGACCGGAAAGCTGTCATTGCTCGGTTCAGCCGCGCTTCTGTCTCGCGTGCGCGCACTTGTGACGAACGACTCTGCGCCGTTGCATCTCGCGTCGGCGATGAACACGCCGACGATCGCGCTGTTCGGTCCGACAGTTCCAGCGTTCGGATTCGGGCCGTTGGCCGCAAACAGCGACATCATAGAGCAGGCACCACTGCCCTGCCGGCCGTGCCATGCGCATGGGCCGCAAGCATGTCCGCTTGGACACTGGAAGTGCATGCGCGATACGACGGCCACGATCGTCTCCGCGCGACTTCGACAGACTCTCGCGCAAGACCCACTCTAAAGAAAACTACAGGCCGCGAATTTCACGAATGGCGCGAATTCCCATCGGAACGATTCGCGAAATTCGCGTGATTCGCGGCTGCTGTTGATTTGGCGTATTGAGGTCAGTAGCGGAACGCCAATTTGAGTCGCTGCCACCACTGTTCGTCAAATGCAGATATGGCGAGTGGATTGCCGCCAGCTACATCGGCTTCTTCACCGTGGCGCACGACCACGAGCTCAAGACTCGGGATCACGTAGATCTTCTTGTCGCCTTTGCCCAATGCAGCGACGAGGTCGGCCGGCGCGGAGGGAATGAGTGAACCGGCTACACTCGGCAACAGATACGGACCCGGGGTGCGATAGCTTGCGCTACCATTCAACCACCAAAGCATGCCGTACCCCGCGTTATCGGGCGGCAATGAATGCCATGATGTTGCGAACCACGCGCTCTCCGCGAGAACCTGCGCGCCGTTCCACCGACCACGATTGAGCGCAAGCAAGCCGAATCGCGCCATGTCGCGGGCTGTGCAACTCAAGATCAGCCCTGACTCACCCGTGTCGATGTTCAGTCTCCAGTTCGCGCTGGACATGCCGATTCGATCAAACAGCAACGATTTCGAAAGCGTTGCGATCGGCTGTCCGGTGGCGGCCGCGACGACGCCGAACAGTTGATAGTACGCCGGGGTGTTGTAGTAGAACCGATTCCCGGGTAGCGCAACAAATCTGAGCGAGTCATCGAGCCCCGACATCATCCCCATCAGATGGCGTACGGTGACGCGTGACTCGGACGACGGGCTGCGGGACCACGCGGCGCCGAGGTAGCGTGTGACCGAGCTGTCGAGCGAAAGCTTGCCCTGCCGGACAACTTCACCCGTGATGGCACTCAACACCGACTTGCTGGCCGACGCGATGATCGAGTCCTTGCCCACCGTCCAGCCACGCCAGTAGCGCTCAGCGACGATACGGCCGCGCCACAGTACAATCACTGCCGTCGTCTTCTGCGTACCGGCCCAGTCAAGAGCACTTCGGAGTGCCGCAGAATCGTAGCCGAGTCTGACGGAAGCCACCGTGTCCCACGAAGACCCGTCCGTCGGCGGGAAGTACGCCGCCAGTGTACGCGGATCGACGGGGGGCGGGGGAGTCGGTACGGTTGGTGTCGCCGGCGCCGTTGGTCCGATGGCTACGGGGTCGGAGCCGCCCGCGCACCCAGAAGTGGTGGCCAGAGCGAACGCCGATGCGGACGCCAGAAAAATGAGGAGGGGCGTGCGCCCCAATCGCCAAGGTGAGATCATCGACTGGTTGACGAGCGAGTCGCGTTCGCGTTAACCGTTTCCCCATCGGCGGCACGCGCAGCGCCGATTGCGGTGGCAATGCACCCTGCTGGCGTCACTCCCTCCCTCGCGCATTATCTTCCTCGCATGCCACACAACTCTCTCTTCGTCGGCGTCGATCTCGGCGGCACCAACATCGTCGTCGGCGCCATGTCGGACGACGGTTCTCGGCAGTTCGGCATGCACAGCGAGCCGACGCGCTCGGACGAAGGCGCGGATCGCGTCATCGAACGCATGGC
>JBKJTE010000412.1:0-19837 GCA_046590495.1 Gemmatimonas sp.
CGTCAGCTGATCTCGGCGGCGCTCGCGGAAAGCGATGGCAATGTTGCCGAAGCTGCGCGCCGTTTGCAGACGAATCGACCTAATTTGTATCGACGGATGCGGCGGCTGGGGCTGGCGTCGTCGGGTGAGTAGGCCCGTGTGCGAGACCGGCATACGACTCGACACAGGTAGCGTCGCCGTGAGGGGACAGCGCGCCTCCCTTCCGTGCGCCCGTACGAGTGACGCAACGTTCGGCACGCGACCTGCCGTCAGGCTGCGTCAACTTCCGCAGAGAGTTCACCATGCCGCAGATCGTGAGACCGCCCAAGAGCGCCGACAGCATCCGTCGAACCATTCTCGTCGGTGTGTGGAGCAGTGTCTGTTTTGCATCGATCGTTGTTGCGCAGGCGCCGCCAACGGAGCCGGGCGCTCTGCGCGTTGGCGACCAGCGAGTGGGCGGGGTGCCGCGCGATGTGACAACTCAAGTGGTGGCGCTCTGGAATAGTCCGACCACGCGCCGGGTGCGTGGTGATTTTTCGTTGGCCAGTGGGGACACGGTACGTGGCGATGTCGCGGTGCTTGGTGGACGAGCGCGCATCGACGGTGTGGTCACAGGGCAACTGCTCTCGCTGAACGGCGGGGTTAGCCTTGCTGGGAGCGGCCATGTCAGCGGCTCGCTGACGGTGATTGGGGGTGCCTTCGAAGCACCCGAGCGTCCGGCGGTAGGCGGTGAGATCCGGGTCTGGGCGGCGCGGCTGCGCTATCGCGAGTCTGGCGATTCGCTGATCGCCGATGTCGATCGCGAACCGTTTGCGCAGTGGTCGGGGTGGCGGCGCAACGAACACATCGGGCCACGCAGCGAACTCTTTCTGACTTCAGCGCACACGTACAATCGCGTTGAGGGATTACCGCTCTACTTCGGGCCGCGCTACCACAACGGTGTTGGCGACACGCGAGTCAAGGTAGAACTGCTCGGCGTTTTTCGTACGGCGGAACGTCTGCAATGGGAACGGCAGAACCTTGGACATCGTGCGCTCGTGGAGATTCAGCAGGGTGCGACGAGCGGCGTGAAAATCGGCGGCCGTCTGTTCGACGAAGTCGACGCGGTGGAGCAGTGGCAGCTGGACGACACGGAAGTCGGGCTGTCGAGTTTTCTCTTCACGCGCGACTACCGCGACTATTGGCAGCGACATGGCGCCGCAGGTTATGTGTCGCTCTTTGGACGTGGCGGAACGGAATTGCGCGCTGAGTACGGATCTGAGCGTTGGAACTCGCGCAATACGTTGAATGTGTGGTCAATTTTCAACGACAAGGATCCGTGGCGGCCGAATCCGCAGATGGACGACGGCGTGATGCACATCGCGACGGTGACCGGCCGAGTGGACACACGCAACAGTGTCGCGAATCCGCGGAGTGGTTGGTTGCTTTTTGCGCAGTGGGAGCGTGGAGCCGGGACGCTCGATCGGCTTGCGCCGACGACGCCGAACGTGCGTACGACGACCAGCGGCAACGTCGAGTACACGCGTGGACTCATTGATTTACGCCGATACAACCGACTCGCGCCGGGTGCACAGATCAACATGCGCGCTGTACTTGGTGGTTGGATTGACGGCAATGCGTTGCCGCTCCAGCGTCGCTTTTCGGTGAGTGGGATCGATGCACTTCCGGGCTTCGATTTCCGTCGCACACTTGGCGCGACGGATGTCGGAACATGCGCGACAGGGAGCGACGGGGCGTATGTGCAACTCGGTCGGCCGGCGCAGTGTGAGCGGATGGTACTGCTGCAGGCCGAGTGGAAGGGCGACTTCCGTGTCCGTCTGTTTGGTGATCGCGACTGGTTTGGCGATCGCCGCTGGGCGACGAGTCATTTCAGCGCAGACGGCAGTTGGGTGGTGTTCGCGAACAGCGGACGCGGCTGGTTGGTGAATGGAACCGACGCATCGCTGCGCTACGCCTCCAATGTGCTGCCCGAGATCGGCAGTTGGCGGACGGACCTCGGTGGTGGGTTCGACTTCGGCGACTTTGGTGTGTACGTCGCGCAGGCTGTTTCTCAGAGTGGACTGAAGCCGAACGTTTACCTGCGACTCGGGCACCGCTTCTGAGCATGACGCGCTCTCGTCGGACGGGAATGCTCTATGCGTCCGGGCTGTTGTTGCTGCTATCGGGACGCGCGTTACCCGCACAGGGGAGTGCGCGCGTCGACATAACGCCATCGTCGGCGCCGGCCGCGCCGACGGTTGCGCTGCGTGCGGTACTCGGCGAGAAGCCGTTCGACGAACTGTTGCGCAACGGATTTCCGGCGCGGCTGCACATGCGCGCAGAATTGTGGACCCTGGGGCGGTGGTTCGATCAACTGTTTTCGCGCGACGAGTGGGATGTCATCGTCAGCTACGATCTGATCGATCGCACGTACGACGTCACGCGCAGGAGTGGCGACCGGCTCACGGCGCTTGGGAGCTACAACAGCTTCGCCGACGCCCGCGCGGCGAGTGAACTGGCGTATACGCCTGATCTTGCGGTGCCCGCTCGTGGTCGTCGTGGATACATCGTCGTGCAGGTTGATGTGCTGACGATGGAGATGAGCGATCTCGACGAATTGCAGCGGTGGCTGCGCGGCGAAGCGCGACCCGCGGTGCAGGGAAAGCGAAGCCCCGGTACCGCGCTGGGCACCGGGGTTCGAACATTGGTAACGAAGCTGCTTGGCGGTGAAGTGCGGCACTTTGAAGCGCGCTCGCCGACGATCGTGTTCTGAGCGTTTGGCCTGTTGGCAGTTGCATCAGGCAATTCCGATTGACGACGTCTGCGATCAGTCGTCGCTCAGCGTCACGGCATCACCCACGTGTATGAGTCCCGGTGACAGCACGGCCGCGTTGAGCGCGAGCTTGCCACCAAAACGCCGGCCGATATCGCGCAACACTTCGGGATCGCGCACGAGCGTGTCGGGATCGACGGTCGTCATCGGACAGCGACCGCGCAGTGAGTCGAGATAGATCCGCGCGGTGCCGATGTACAGTGTGCGCCCTTCCCATTCGCGTTCGGTCAGTCCGCTCACGCCACCAATGACGATGTTCGGTCGCAGTCGCCGCACGTCGCGACCAAACGCTTCGATCGCTCCATCGGTGGCGACCAACAGCGGCAGCACATCGAATCGTTCCGGGCCGACGTACTTCGCCAACTCGCTGTCGTCACCGGCAGCCTCGCGCACCAGCACCCCGACGGCATCAGTGTCCCACGGCATCCCGTTTACTGTTGGACGGCCGTCGTGGCCGAGTGCGCCGTGAAGTCCGAGCAACCGATGATGGCGACGCGACGTACGCACGCCCTCAGGGCCACGCACATGCACGATGCGATCGCCCGGAACGCCGTCGGACGTGAGCGCGGCCTGTGACAACGCTTCCCCAGCGAGTGTCTTTACCGGATACCGCCACAGGCCGGCGACGTACATCACGCTGCCGTTGCGAGCGGCACTTCCGGAAAATCGATTTCGGTCCCGGAGACGCTGTTGAGGTAGTTGGTGAACACGTTGAGCGCGATGTGTGCAACGACTTCGATCGTCTCAGCGTCGGTGATTCCGGCGTTGCGAGCGGTCGCGAGTGTGTCATCGCCGATATGTCCGCGGGTGTCGAGGATCGCGCGTGCAAGTGTGAGCAGTGCTGCGGTCTTGGTATCGGGTGCATTCCCGAGCCGTGCAGCACGGAGCGAGTCTGCGTCGAGTCCGCGCATGCCACCGATCGCGGTATGCGCAGCGAGACAGTAGCCGCACCCATTGGCGTTCGCGACGGCGATGGCAATCTGTTCGCCGACCCGATGGCCGAGTGAAGACTTGCCGACCGATTCAAAGAGCCCGAGCAGTGCGTCGAGCGCGACCGGTGCGATCGCCGCCGTCAGGAACATGTTAGGCGCCCCGCCGAATCGGCGGCGGGTCGTGCTGAGAAGTTCGGCGGTGAGGCCGGTGGTGCGTGAGGCATCGACGGGCTGAATACGTGGCATGGGCGGTTCCGGAGAGGCGTGGACGAGACAGGTGTTGAATGCGGTCAATGGACCGTGCAGTGATTGTACCGATCGTTCGGTACAATAGCAACCCCACCAGACCGAACCTTCCAAAACGCCGCCCGAGGACTGCTATGGTTTGGGGCGTGAACGCTTGCTCGCTGACCGCGACGTCGGGATAGCGGCCGGGGCGAGCAGATCGTTGGGGAGCGATCGCAGCGTACGGGTAAAGACACCCACATCATCCAATCCGCTGGCGACGACCAGTGCACCCTCGACGCGCAGCACAGCATCTTCGGCGCGTCGTCGCGCGAGCGCGCGTGAGAGGCCGGCGTCCGTGAGCACACGTGCGATCGCGCCGGTCCATTCGGTGAAGATGCGAGTCAGCTGCTCGCGAAAGCGCTCGCGTGTAGTGCCAAGCACCAGCTGTGCGAGCACGCACGACTCGTTGCCGTGGGCGTAGAACGCATCGAGTGCGTCAGCCATGGTCGTCAAGCGATCATGTGCGTCGCCGGCGATTCGCAGCGGCGCGAAGACCGTCGCGATCAGCTGGGTCTCGAGATGGTCGAGCACGGCCCGAACCATATCATCCTTGCCCTCGGGGAAGTGATGATAGAGGCTCGACTTGCCGAGCCCAGTCGCTTTGGACAGCTCGGCCAGCGATGCGCCGTCATAGCCGGTGCGACGGAGGACCGACATGAGTCGGTCGATGACTTCTTCGCGTGGGATCAGCGCTGGTGGCATACCGGGAAGCTACTGTACCAAACGGTACAATGCCACATTGTCTCTGCGTTGTCATTGCCCACGACGCGACCGTCGTGGGATTGCGTGAGGCCGCTAAGGGGCGACGGCGTCTGCGCTGTGTGGCGCGCCGTGGGCCGCGTGCGGGGCGTGTGGAGCGCGATGACCGTGCGCGTGCTGTTGCTGCGCATGTGCTGGACCGCGCGTGGTTGCACGTTCGATCTCTTCAAGCTGGCGCAGTGTCGCTTCGCCATAGAAGACGCGGATGTACTGCGCCTGGATGGGTGTGAGACGTCGGACCGCCCAGCTCAGGTGCACGAAGTGCGGTTCTGCAGGTACATGGAGCGGATGCATGCCGATTTCGTCGGGGAGACGATTCGCTTTGCGGGTGTTGCAGCTGCTGCACGCGGTGACGACGTTGGTCCATTCGTTCAGGCCACCGCGCGAGATCGGGATGAGGTGATCGCGCGTGAGTGATTCGCGGGGCTTGAGCTCCGCTGACATGCGCCCACAGTACTGGCAGCGATACTCGTCGCGAGCGAACAGGAATGTGTTCGTGACCTGGCGACGGAAACGGCGAGGCACGTGCACGAAGCGGGTGAGTCGGATAACCGCTGGGCGTGGATACGACAGCCGTTCCGAGCGCACAGGACGCTCCTGCTCCGCTTCGACGATCTCCGCCTTGCCATCGATCACGAGTCGCAGCGCACGCCGAAGCGGCACCATCGTGAGAGGCTCGTATGACGCATTCAGTGCGAGACATCCGGCGATCACGCCCTATCCTCTCTGCTGAAGTTCGGCACGTTCTTGTTGCGCGAAACCCAACTGTCTTGACCCGGAACTGTGTGCAGCGGTGCCACCAAAAAAATCCCCGCTGTCACGTCGGCACGAAGCCGACATCAAGCAGCGGGGAGCAAGCGTAGGTCACACCGTCGCGCCTTCCGCGACCAAAGTGAGCCAACCGTGTCGGTCGGGTCTCATTCCCTTTGCGATACCCAGATACTCGTCCTGAATACTACGGGTGATCGGCCCTGGTTTCCCTTCGCCAACTTGTATGTGGTCGACGGAGCGAATCGGCGTGAGCTCGGCCGCCGTGCCGCAGAAGAACAGTTCGTCGGCCACGTAAAGCATTTCGCGCGGCAACGCCTGTTCGCTCACCGTCAGCCCCATATCGTTCGCGATCTTTATGATCGAATCGCGAGTGATACCGCTGAGAATCCCCGAGCCCATCGGTGTCGTGTAAAGCACATCATCGCGGACGAGGAACAGATTCTCGCCGCTTCCCTCCGAAATCAGCCCGCTCGAGTCGAGCATGATCCCTTCGGCAAAACCATCGAGTCGCGCTTCCATCTTGGTGAGCTGCGAATTCAGGTAGTTGCCGCCCGCCTTCGCCATGGTGGGGAAGGTGCTAGGCGCCGCACGTCTCCAGCTGGAAACGCAAACGTCGACGCCGTGCTCCAACGCCGCAGAACCAAGATACGCGCCCCAGTTCCATGCGATCAGAAACGTCTCGACAGGGGCGGCTGTGCCGAGCACGCCCATCTCTTCACCCGTGCGCAGCACAACCGGACGCAGATAGCAATGCGAAAGCCCGTTGGCGTTGACGGTGTCCGCCGCGGCCTGAACCAATTCGTCGACAGTCCAGCGCAGCGGCATGCGATAGATGCGCGCGGAATCGTGCAGGCGCCGCATGTGTTCGCGGGCGCGGAAGATTGCGGGTCCCTGCGGGGTCTCGTAGACACGGATGCCTTCGAAGACACTCGATCCGTAGTGCACGACATGCGACATGACGTGGATCTGCGCGTCAGCCCAGTCGACGAGTTCCCCGTCGCGCCAGATTCGTTCGGTTCGGCCAGAAGCAGCAGCTGCCATGTGGTCTCGGTCCGTTCGCAAAGGGTACGCCGAAGGATACACGACGGGTGACTAAGGCCGCCACTGGTGGCGCGGGAACTGTGTTCCACAGTTTTCGGGAGTTTCACGAATACCAATGCGACAACATCGAGCAGAATGAGATTGATGATCTAGGATGGGAATGTTTGGGGGGTGTGTTCTTTGCGCCACTGCTGGAGGCGTTCGCCGAGCGCGGCGATGCGAATGGCAAGGCCGTCGTTGGTGGTGAGCACCACGCCATCGCGGACGAGGACGCGGCCGGCGACGGTGACGAGAGACGCCCTTGCGTTCCCGGCGAGGACGTGGACGAGAGTGACGGCGGGATCGTGCACGGGAATCGCAAACGGATCGTCGAGCGGGAACGCCGCGAGGTCTGCGTCCTTTCCGACGGTGAGGGTGCCGACGCGATCATCGAGGCCGAGCGCGCGGGCGCCGCCGATGGTGGCGAGTGCGAGTGCATCGTGCGCGGAGAGCGAGTCTGGTGCGCCGGTGCGGAGCGCGTGAAAGAGTGCGGCCTGCCGCGCCTCGCCGAGCATGTCCATGCGATCGTTGCTGGCGACGGAATCGGTGCCGAGTCCGGTGCGGACGCCGTCGGCGAGCATGCGATGAAGGGGCGCGATTCCCTGCCCCAACTTTGCGTTGGAGACCGGGCAGTGCACGATGCTCGCGCCGTGATCGACGATGCGTTCGAGATCGCGATCGTCGACTTGAATGGCGTGGATGAGCAGCGGACGGGTGTCGAGGACGCCCGTGCTGTCGAGGAGATCAATCGGCGATCGGGCTTGCGGCGCGACGTGAATGCCGCGCGCGCGCAGTCGTTCAGCGAATGGTCCTTCGCCATCGCGCACGAAACGCGTTTCTGCCAAACTTTCCGCAATGTGTACGGCAACGGGGAGCTGTTCACTGCGCGCAAAGGCAGCGACGTCGCGAAACAGCTGCGCTGACACGGTGTACGGCGCGTGTGGCGATACTCCGGTGCGCACGAGTTCCGAGTCGTGATTGCGGAACGCGGAAGCCGTGCGTTGCAAACCGGCCAGTGATCCGTCCGCCTGCGATGGATCTGGACCAAAGACTTCGATGTAGCCGATACCGCGCACGCCCATCTCGTGCATCGCGTAAAGCGGTTGCCCCGATTCGGTCGTGTCGGCGCAGGTGGTGATGCCGTGCGTCAGCGCTTCGACAAGGCCAAAGCGCGATGAATCGAGGAGCGAATCGGCGTCGAAGCAATCGCGTCGCGCGAGCGTGAGTGTGCGCAGCCAGTCGCGAAAATCCAGCCCTTCGAGAAAGCCGCGCATCGCCGTGAGTTCGAGATGCGTGTGTGCGTTGACCAACCCCGGCATCAGTACCGCGTTGCCCAATCCGACAACGTGCGCCGATGCGAGTGCGTCGCTGAAGTCTGCGGCACGGCCGACTGCGGCAATGCGCGAGTCTTCGACAATGACGACGCCATCGTGAATCGGCGGCGCGGAGATGGGGAGCACCCACTTCGCGGTGTACGCTGCGTATGACGGGAACGCGATCGGGCCGCGCGACTGTGCGGTGCGCGTAGTCATGAAACGCGCACTACGGCGGCGGTATGCGGAACGGGTTGGTCGTGTCGCGCGTAGCGCGCGCACCGATGGTGTCGCCCGGCGCTCCCGCCGGCCCGTCGGTGCACGTGCGCGTCGGCTCGGTGCCCGCTACGAAGTACTCGGCCACCACGTTGCCCTGACACGCCGGCGTCGCCAGTCGGCCGGTTAACGCATCGACGTCCCGCACAATCACACCGTCGGGGCGCGGCCAGTCGGGCGGCCGCGGTTTGCGACGATAGACCTCGGTCATGAACGATGTCCACGCTGGCGCGGCGAGTTCACCGCCCTGGGCGTTGGATTTGATCTTGGTAGGCCGGTCGAAGCCCATCCACACCCCGGCGACGAGGTCTGCGGTGTAGCCGATGAACCAGACGTCGGCGCCGTCGTTTGTTGTCCCCGTCTTGCCGCCGGCTGGCACATGAAATCCGGCGCCCCAGATGTTCTTGGATGCGGTGCCACGCACGACGACGTCCTTCATCATGCTGACCATCATCCACGATTCTTCGGGAGACAGGACGGCTTCGCGCTCCATCTGCGGCTCCCACACCGTCTGGCCCTGCGCGTTCTCGACTCTGACGATCGCGTGCGGCGTCGTGCGAAGCCCGAGATTCGCGAAGACCGAGTACGAACCGATCATCTCGATCGGATAGACGTCGGCGGAACCGATGAACATCGATGGATAGGGCGGGATCGGCGTGGTGATGCCGAACTTGCGCGCCATCGAAATGACCGGACCGACACCGACCTGCATACCGGTGTTGATCGCTGCGAGATTGCGCGACATGTAGAGCGCTTTCCGCAGGGGCATCGGGCCCATGAACTTCATATCGTAGTTCTGCGGCTCCCAATTTTCGCCTGAGAGTTGCTCCATCGAGATGGGCGAGTCGTCGACGATGTTCGCCGCTGTAAAGCCGGAGTGAATCGCGGATGCGTACATCACGGGCTTGAACGTCGAACCCGGCTGACGCAGCGCCTGCACGGCGCGATTGAACTTCGAGTCGTCGTAGTCGCGCCCACCCACCATGGCGCGCACGAGTCCACTGCGCGGATCGATCGCGACAAACGCGCCCTGCAGATACGGCGAATTGGCCGCGCCCGATTCGCCGCCCTCGGCGCTGCGTGCGACGTACCCTTCGTACGTGAGATGCTTGTACGCGCCTGCACGTCCGGCCTCGATTGCCTTCAACTGATTTTCGAGCGCGCGTTCAGCGGCGCCCTGCATATCGATGTCGAGCGACGTGTAGATCTTGAGTCCTTCGTCGTACAGGCTTTTGCCGAAGTGCTCTTCGAGCTGGCGACGGACCCATTCGAGGTAGTACGGCGCGACGTCCCCGGATTCGGTGCGTTGCGCGAGCTGGAGCGGAAAAGCCTTGGCCAACGACGCATCCGCATCGTTGATCGCGCCCTCACGCCGCATCAGTTCGAGCACGGTATTCCGACGCGAAATTGCGCGATCGGCAAAGCGACGCGGATTGTATCGCTCGGGCGCCTTGGGTAACCCGGCAAGCATCGCCGCTTCCGCAACCGTCAGGTCGCGCACCGACTTGCCGAAGTAGCGCTGCGCGGCCGTCTCGACACCGTATGCACCGTTGCCGAGGTAGATCTGATTGAGGTAGAGCTCGAGGATCTTGTCTTTCGTGTAGCGCTGTTCAATCGCCCGCGCGACGCGCGCTTCTTTCAGTTTGCGAAAGAGGGTTTTCTCGCGCGAAATGCGGTCTGAGAAGACATTGCGGGCCAACTGCATCGTGATCGTCGAAAAGCCCTGCGCATAGCGGCGTGCAACCACGTTGCGCGCGGCTGCACCGGCAATGCGATAGTAGTCGATTCCGGAGTGCGAGTAAAAGCGGCGATCTTCGACGATGACAAACGCGTCGCGCACATGTTTTGGAATGTCGTTGACGCGAACCAGTGTGCGCCGTTCGAGCCCCAATTCCGAAATGAAGCGCCCGTCGGCGGCGTACACCTTGGACGTCTGCCTCGGCACATACTGCTCGAGCGACGCGATCGACGGACAGCGTCCTTCCCGACACACGACAGCCCACGCGCCGCCAAGGATGCCGGCACCGACGGCGCCGCCGAAAATGCCGAGCAGCACCAGCCATCCCAGAGCGGGATAGCGGGCGACGGCGGAGCTGATAGCAGCGCCGATGGCGGCGAGACGGCCGGACCCGGAGCGCTTACGTGACGTGGTGGTCGCCACGGGCTGGAATAGCGGAAGAGAGGGACATCGGTCTGTCAGAACGGTACCGACACGCCCCTAGGCGCGCCAAGAGCATCGGTGCGGATATGTTTGGTAAATGTCCGAACATCCAGCCCCGATCTCCGAGCTTGCATGGCGCGAGCTCCTGTTTCAGCACACCGAAGGCCTCGGCGCGGCGCTCCGTGCGGGGCCCGTTTCGGGTTATTGCGGGTTCGATCCGACGGCGTCGAGTCTGCATGTCGGGAACCTCATCCCGGTGATGGGATTGGTCCACTTGCAACGAGCGGGCCATCGCCCGATCGCGCTCGTCGGGGGCGGCACCGGCATGATCGGCGACCCGAGCGGCAAGAGCAGCGAGCGGAATCTGCAGGATCTGGAGACGATCGCGGCGAACGCCGAAGCGATCCGGAAGCAGCTGGAACGCTTCCTCGAGTTTGACGGACCGAATGGCGCGAAGCTATTGAACAACGTCGACTGGCTCCAGCCGTTGTCGCTGCTCGATTTTCTGCGCGACACGGGGAAGCATTTCTCGGTGAACGTGATGCTGGCGAAGGACTCGGTGAAGTCACGTCTGGAGACGGGGATTTCGTTCACGGAATTTTCGTACATGCTGCTTCAGGCGTACGACTTTCTGGAGCTGCACCGTCGCGAGGGCGTGACGCTGCAGTTGGGTGGCAGCGATCAGTGGGGGAATATCACGGCAGGTACCGATCTCATTCGTCGCACGACTGGCACCGAGGCGCACGCTCTCACGTTTCCGCTCATCACGAACTCTAACGGCTCGAAGTTCGGCAAGAGTGAGGCGGGCGCGGTATGGCTCGATCCGGCACGCACGTCGCCGTACCAGTTCTACCAGTTCTGGATGGGCGCTGACGATCGCGATGTCTCGCGTTTCCTGCGCTACTTCACGCTTTTGTCGCGGGCCGAAATCGAAACGCTGGATGTTGCCGTTCGCACCGAGCCGCAGCGTCGAGAGGCCCAGCGGGCACTCGCGGTTGATGTCACATCGCGCGTGCATGGGGCGGACGCGGCGCGTGTGGCGCAGGAAGTGTCGGTGCTGTTGTTCGAGAAGGGCGATCCGACAACGTTGTCGGACGCCGCGATCGAGGCGCTGCGCGCTGAGATTCCGTTTGCGACGTACGCTTCGATCGCTGATGCGCCCTCGAGCAACGACGGCGTTGACATTTTTGAGTGCCTCACTGCTCTCGGTTTCGCCGCGTCACGGGGCGCGGCAAAGCGGCTCCTCGAGCAGGGTGGGATCAGCGTGAACGGCGTGAAACTCGGCGCGTCAGAAAAGGCAGTCGCTCATGATCGACTGATCAGCGGTCGTCACCTGCTGATTCGCAAAGGCGCACGCGATTACGGACTGGTGCACGTGCCGGCGTAACGCACGATGTGGCCCGCTGAGTGCGGGCCCGATGCGTATGCAGATTTGTAACCCGACCGGTGTCTAGCCGAGTGCCGGATTGGACGTGGACGGCACGCTATCAGCGCTGCCGATCGAGGTGACGCGCATCGTCAGGGACTGTGCGAAGGAGACGAAGCCGACGGCGCTGGCGAGCGCGCGTGCTGCGACGTCATTCACGGCGAGTCGGCAAAACGGGAGCAGCCCCTGATCGATCACGTGCCGGGCCAGCGCACGGAGCACGAGCCGACCGAAGCCACGACGACGGTGCGTCGGCGCAACGACGACTCGAATGCGCGCCATCTGTCCAACCGGACGGGTCACCGACGCGAGCGCGACGAGCACCCCACCGGAGATCGCGCCGACACGGTGCGGTGATTCCACTGTGCCGCCACCCTTATGCCAATCGTGCGGCGTCACTTCGTGGCGAAGCATGTCGAGCGCCGCCGGCCGCGGATCGTACACGAGCGATGCCAGCACCCGCGGCTCGACCGTCAACGTCTGGTGATCGACGACTGCCAGCGCGGAGGGTTCGTTCTCGACCTCCAGCATTGCGTCGCGGAGCTGCACAGTTTCGCCAACGTGTGTTTCAGCGCGGGTGATCGCGAGCAGAGACTGCAGTTCGTCCGACTCAAGATCGAAGTCCCGCGAATCGGCGTTGGGCAGTGACACCAACCCGACGTGTCCACGCACAAACGTCATCACGAACGGCGCATCCGAGCTGTCGCGTTCGAGCCAATCGACGCGTTGCTCCTCGAGATATCCGACGGGACAGTCAAGGAGCAGTGCCCAGGAACGCAATGCGTCGCTGACGCTACGTTGTGCAAGCGACACCCGCAGGAGCCTTCTCGGCGCGCCGAGCGTGGGAGACCGTACTTCATTGAGACCAACAATTTCAAATAATAGCGAGGTACTGTTACGAATCGAAGTGGGGGACGCCCCGCCGATTCCGGACCCGCGAGTCCGATGGGGCGCGGGTCTGGACAGCGCGAGTCCTACGCATCGAGCAGCGCGAGAACGCGGTCGATCTCGTCGATCGAGTTGTAGCAGTGGGGAGCGAATCGAATCATCCCCTCGCGATTCGAGTGAGTGACGCGAGCTTTCTTGAGGCGCACACTGACCTCGTTGACGTCTGCGGGGGCGAAGGCGACGACGCCCGAACGCCGATCGGTGCCCGTGGGGGTGACGAGTCGAACATCCGCTCGCGATTCAGCCCAATCTACCACACGTCGGCCGAGTGCCTCGATGTGCGCGGCCAGTGTTGGCACACCGATTTCGAGGAGCATGGCGGTGGATGCATTGGCGACGGCGAAGTCGTGGTACGCAAGGGTCACGACTTCGAAGCGGCGTGCGTCGGGGAAGAAGTCGAACTCATACTCCGTCAGTCGTGTGTAATCGGTGGAGGCACGCATGCACGCCCACCCCACGTCGTGCGGTTCGATCGATTCGATGAGGCCACGTCGGACGTACACGAATCCCGTGCCCCACGGGCTCAATTGCCACTTCTGCGCACCGCTGGCGAAGATGTCGACCGGGAGCGAGTGCAGGTCGATTTCGCGAATGCCGCAGCCTTGAATACCATCGACGATAAAGAAGACGCCATTGGCGCGACAGGCGTCGCCGATGCGTTTGAGGTCCGCGACATACCCTGACGCGAACTGCACCCACGAGATGACGACGGCCACGACATCGGGACGCCCGATTTTGAGCACGAGCAGATCTTCGTCGGGGATTCCGTCTTTGCGAGGCACCAACTCCAGCGAAATGCCACGCGACGACAGCGCCTGAAACGGATAGACGCAGCTTGGAAATTCACCGTCGAAAGTGAGAATGACACCGGGACGAAGTGGCAGCGCGCGCGCAGCAAGATTGAGCCCGTACGTCGTGTTGGGCATGAGTGCAATCTCTTCGGAGTCGGCACCGACCAACTGTGCAAACTGGACGCGCGACTTTTGCACCGTGTCCTGCATCAGCGCGAGCGGAATGTGGTGCGGTTGCGATCGCAGATCGCTCCACTTGCCGGCTGCATCGACCGCGGCCTTGGGCATGGGACCCGTGGACGCGGCGTTGAGATACACACCGGGATCGTTCGCCATCCAAGGGTACTCACGTGCGCGCAGTGCGGCGACATCGATTGCGGCGGGTGTTGTCGCGATTGTCATGTCAGTCATGTCAGCGGCGTCCGGAGTATCAACGAGGGTGTCGACGGGAGTGTCAGTTGCGAAGCGTCGTCGCGCGCGGATCGAGTGCGTCGCGCAGCGCGTCGCCGAGCAGGTTGAAGCCGAGCACCGCGATGCCGATCGCGAGACCGGGAGAGAGCGATGTCCACGGTGCAGAGCGGAGCTGTGACAGATCACGACCGTCTGAAATCATGGAGCCCCAGCTCGGCGTCGGTGGCTGTACGCCAAGTCCCAGAAACGACAGCGCCGCTTCGGCCATGATTGCGCCGGCGATGCCGAGTGTTGCAGCGATTACGACGGGGGCGATGACATTCGGGAGTATGTGTCGCGCCAGAATGCGCGGGTCACGTGCACCGATTGCGCGCATCGCCTGCACGTACTCGAGTTCGCGTACCACGAGTACCTGGCCGCGCACGAGCCGCGCCATTCCGGCCCAGCCAACGATGCCGATGACAACGCAGACGGTGGCGAGCGATGGTTCGAATGCGGCAGCCATCGCGATCAGCAGTAGTAGCGACGGGAACGCGAGCGTGACGTCGGCCAGTCGCATGATGACTTCGTCGGTCCACTTGCCACGGTAGCCGGCGAGCAGGCCAAGCACGACGCCGATCGAAAGCGAGAGGCCCTGAGACGCGAGGCCGACGACGAGCGACACACGCGCGCCGTGCACCAGTCGCGACCAGACGTCGCGTCCTTGCGCGTCCGTGCCAAGCCAGTGCGCGCCCGTCGGGGGACGCAACGACTGCGTGACATCGATGCTGATCGGATTCACGCGGCCGACGATATCGGCTGCGAGTGCGGCGAAGACGAGCAGCGCAATGACGCAGAGTCCGAACCACGCGCGCCGATCGGCGCGGAGATTCTTCCACGCGCGCGACGGGGGGGCGGCGGGCGACGGCGACGCGGCGCTCATGCGGGCGTTGGCGCGACGGCGGCACGCGGAGCTGCACGCAACCCGGATGCAGCGTGCAGACTTTCGGTGACACGATCGAGCCAGGATGACCAGCTATGAACACGCGACGCGCGTGCGCCAGCTGCGTCTCCCATTGCGCGCTGTTCGGAAGCGTCGGAAACAAGGCGTGCAAGTGCGGCGACAGTCGCAGTGGGATCGTCGCCATCAGCAACAAAGCCTGTGATGCGCCGCACGACCATCGACTCGATGCTTGACGCACCCGGCACTACACCCGGCAACGATCGTGTCATCGCCGAAAGGAGTGCGATCGCACCTTCGTCGCCCTCGGCCGTTACCCACACTGCGGTCGCGTCGAGCGTTTCGCTGTGAAGAAAGTCGTCTACGGAAATGAGATCCAGCTGATCGGTAAGCCCGAGCGACGCGGCATGAATGCGCGACCCCTGCAACGTCGTATCGTCACCAACGAGTGTCACGCGGAGTGATGCGTTGCGCGTGAGCAGATGCGCTGCCGTTCGCAGCGCGACCGGCGTATTCGCGCTCGCGTCGCGCGACGGGAAGATCACGAGCCGCGGATGCGGCGCGGCGACAGCTCCCACTGCGCCGACGACATGATTCGCACGCACAGCGCGTTCGGCAGGCGTTGGCCATGAGAGCGACGAAAGTGATGCGTCTGCGTGCTTGCGCGGTTCGCGCCCATGACCATCGAGGAGCACGACCTTGGTCCGCGCCGCGGCCGTCCTCGTACGCCAGGTTTTGCGCACCGATTCGCCGAATCGAGCGCGTCGCACGACGCCGCCTTTTCGGCCGATCGCGAATGCGGCGATCAGCGTGTCCCGCTCACCGTGCACCAGCAGTGCTGATGGGCGCGTTGCCGAGACGACGCGACGGAGCGTTCGCCACTGCGCAAAGAACCCATCATCGTCCATGCTTCGCAGCGCGACACTCGGGAAACCTGATTCTGCGCCCGTTGCCGTCGCGCTCGCGCGCGGGTAGCAGGCTGTGACTGTCTCGCCGCGTCGCGCCAAACCCTCTGCGGCCGTGAGCAGCAGTCGCGTGCTCATGGACCAGTTGCGTTCGGTGGTCATGACTAGCACGCGCATCCGCTCAGCTGCCAGCGCCGATGGAGACGGACAGTACTGTGTCTTCCGGCGACGTGTCGTCGCTCGGCAGGCGCCGGTCGAATTGCATCGCATGCAAACGGGCGTACGCGCCCCCACTCGAGAGCAGCGCGATGTGCGTTCCCTCTTCGACGAGGCGACCCTGATCGAAGACGAGAATACGATCTGCGTGTTGTATTGTCGCCAGTCGGTGCGCGATCACGAACACCGTGCGGCCGGCAAGCAGCCGATCGATCGCTTCCTGCACGAGGCGTTCCGACTCAACGTCGAGCGCGGACGTCGCTTCGTCGAGAATAAGAATCGGCGGATCGGACAGCAGCGCGCGGGCAATCGCCAGACGTTGACGCTGACCCCCGGAGAGTCGCGTGCCGCGCTCGCCGAGGTTCGTGTCCCATCCCTCCGGCAAGTCACGGATGAAACCAAGTGCGTTCGCGGCGGACGCTGCGGCATCGAGCTGTTCCTGCGTGGCGTCGATGCGACCGAAGGCGACGTTGGCGCGCACGCTGTCGTTGAACAACACCGTGTCCTGACTGACGATGCCGGTGAGCGCGCGCAGGCCGTCGAGTTTGATGTGCCGCAGGTCAACGCCGTCCATGGTGATGCGACCGCGCGTGGGCTCGATGAACCGTGGCAGCAGATCGACAAGCGTTGACTTGCCGGCACCGCTCGCACCAACGAGTGCGACGATTTCGCCTTTGTTCGCGGTGAGCGTGATATCGCTCAATGCTTCGGCGCCTTCATCGTAGGCAAAGCTCACGTTCTCGAAGCGAATTTCGCGAGCGAACGCAGGCGACGCGATTGTGCCGCGGTCGGTCGCGGTTTCGGCAGGCGCGTCGAGAATGTCGAAAACGCGCTCGGCACTGGCGAGCGATTGCTGCGCGGCGGGTGGCACCTGCGACAGTTGCTTGAGCGGCTGGAGCAGGCGCATCACCAGCACGAGGAACATGATCAGTTCCGACGCGCTCAATGACTTGTCGACCAACACCAGCAGTGCACCGAACCAGAGGATTGCAACGGCGGTGAAGGTGCCGAGTGTTTCGGTGACCGGTCCTGACAGCATCGCCAGTCGGCCGATGCGCACGTAGCCTCGCGCGAATGCGGCATTGCGGTCGACGAACCGCTGCTCTTCGCGCGGCTCTGCGCCGTACGATTTAATGAGTCGCACGCCGCTGACGACTTCCTGCACAAGGCTGGTGATTTCGCCTTGATCGTTGCCGAGTCGCTTGTAGCCTTTCCGCAGCTTGCGCAGCACCGGTTGCAATGCACCGATCGTGAGCGGCGCCACGACCAGCGCGGCAAGCGACAGCTGCCACGACGTGACGAACATGCTGACCAGACTCGCGATCACCTGTGCACCGGACCACATCGAGCGCGTCACCAATTCGGTAACGACTGTCTTGGCATTCGTGGTATCGTTCAGAATCCGCGACAGCACCTGTCCGACCTTGTTGCGCGTGAACCATGGCAAAGGCAGGCGCAGCAGATGTGCGTAGACGCGATCGCGCAGATCACGCACGACGTATTCCTGCAGCTGCACGCCGATCTGACCGCTCAGCCAAACGAGCGTGTTCTTGACCGTGACCGCGATCAGGATCACGACGATAACATTGCGCAGCGATGCCATCTGGTCGCCGGCCACGATCAGCGCGCCGATGGTGGCTTGCAACAGCTGGGCGATCAGCTTGCCTGACTGCGGCAGGATTTCGGCGTTGCCGAAGAGCGCGTTCAGGAATGGAATCAGCAGCGTGAACGAGAAGACGTCCGCGATTGCCGCGACCAGATTCAGCGCGACAACGCCGATCAATTTGCCGCGATGCGGACGCACGAACGTCCAGAGGCGCCGCCACAACTGCGGAGACGGAACGCGGTGCGTGCCCGTTACAAGCGTGTCGTTGCTCATTGCCTGATCAACCGTTGCGCATCGGGCGACTACCGCTTCGGCGTCAGCAGCGCGACCGGAAGAATGCACTCTTCCGGCGTCACGCCGCCGTGCAGAAACGATCCCCGGTATCGACTCTGATATTCGCGCAGCTTGGTCGGATACACAAAGAACGTGTCTCCTGCGGCCAGCAGCGTGTTGCTGCTGGCGCCGCGATGCGGCAAGCGCAAGTCGTCCGAATTACTGAACAGCAGCGCCTGTTCCGGACGCTCGGCGCGAATGTCTTCGCCAAATTTGTAGCGCAGGTTGGCGGTCGCATCACGCTTGGCGAACACCGTTGCCGGCGTGTTGCAATGAAGCGCGCCGTGGTCGCTGGTGATGATCACTGAAATGCGACGACGCGACGCTTCCTTGAGCAGCGTGAGCAACGAAGAACGCTCGAACCACTGCTTGGCCAGCGCGCGCATCGCAATCTCATCGCGCGCCACCTCAAACAGGATCGCGGACTCGCTTCGACCATGCGTCAACTGATCGACAAAATTGAAAACGAAGGCGTGCATTCCTTCACCGGCAATCGCGCCGGGCAGATGCCGTTCGAGATCGTCCGAGTCGGCCGTCGTGTTGATCTTGTGGTAACGCACCTGCGCTTTGATCTGGAGCTCAGCGAGGTGGGCCGTCAGCAGATCTTTTTCGTGCGAGTTGAGCGACTCGTCGTCACGCTCCGCCCACCAGTCCGGAAAACGCGCCGCGATCTCGCCGGGAAACAAGCCGCTGAAGAGCGAGTTACGCGCGTACGGCGTCGCGGTGGGCAGGATCGAGTAATAGTGTGTCGTCTCGACATCGTACAACGGTGCAAGCAACGGCTCGAGCACCCGCCACTGATCGACGCGCAGACAGTCGATGACGATGAAAATGGCCTTCTTGTCGCGCACCAACACCGGCGCCACAAACTCGGACACGACGTCGACCGACAACGGTGGACGATCGCCCTCGAGGTCACGCAGCCAGCGCGGATACTCCGTTTTCATGAAGGTCGCGAACTCCCGATGCATGTCGGAATACAATCCGCGCAACGACTCGTGCAGGCCAAGCTCCCCAGCATCAGCGAGATCGACGTCCCACTGCATCAGCTCAGCGAAACGATCGATCCACCCGCGCCAGTCGAGCGACGAATAGCGATCTGCCTCGATCGCACGGAAACGCTCAACGAAGGCGCGCGCCAATGCCTGCGAACGAATCAGTGGGCCTTCGAGAATGCGCGTGATCACCGACAACACCTGCCTCGGCGACACCGGCTTCACCATGTATTCGCGGATGTTCGCGCCGATGGCCTCCTTGAGCGTCGCGTCTTCTTCGCTCTTGGTGACCATCACGACGGGAAGATTCGGCGACAGCTCGCGCATTCCCCTGTACGCCGCGAGACCACGCGTGCCGGGCATCTGCTCATCGAGCAGGACCAGGTCATACGGCTTGCGACGGAGCATTTCCACGGCGTCGTCGGCGTTGGTCGCCGTGTCGACGTGGTAGCCCTTGTCTCCGAGCAGGAGGCGGTGAGGCTCGAGCAGTTCTGCCTCGTCGTCCACCCAGAGAATCGCTTTTGCGGGCTGCGCCATATCGGAGAAGGTACCCGATATGCATAGGCACGGTCCAGCAACCGGTGTGAAGCCGAGTGCCGGTGGGCGCGTTAGATTCGCGTCGTGATCACAGAACCACTGCCCTACGGCCTCGAGCCGCTTGCCTTTCCGTTTCCAGCGCTTGCCGCCCTCGCGGGTCGACTCCCGCTGGGTGGCGGCCGCGAAGTCGCGCTCGCGGCCCTCATGTCCGCCCGACTCGCGCAGTCGTTGCGCGGCGCCACAGCAGTCGGTGCGACCGAACGCGCGACACGTGCGTCGGCGGCCAAGGTGTGGCTGGCGTCGCTGGCGTTGCCGGCCAACACGCGCATCCCCTTTGCTCGCTGCATCGATGCGACGT
>JBKJTE010000087.1:0-4562 GCA_046590495.1 Gemmatimonas sp.
GCGCTCACCACGAATGCGGCGGCAACGAATATCGAGCGCACCGCACGAGTAGTGTCAGCAATAGTCTCTGGCATAGATCAGCCCTTCGAGGTTGCAGTAACTCCGGTGACGACTCGAGCCGCACTCCACGCGAGCGCCATCGCGAGGACGAGCGCGAGCGCAAACACTCCCATCCCAGGAATCGGGAAAATCTTCCCAAGACGATCAAGCAACGTGCTGAACGCGCTGAACTGCGCCATGCGCGCAAGCAACAACAACCAGGCGATCAGCGCCGCGAGCATCGCTTCACGCGGTGCTGTCACATCTCGGCGGAGCAGCGCATACACAGCTGCTACCACGGGCACCGCCCACCAGCCGAGGAACATCGTACCCGCGCAAAGGAGCACGATGAGGAGTAGAAAACGGAGCGGTTTCATCAGCGGCCTCGTGCCGGTGTGAGGACGAGCGATGCGCGCTGTTGCGCCTTCGTGAGATCAGCCGCACTTCCCGGAATGCGCAGCGTATCGAGCACGCCGTGCGACCACTTGTCGATGCGATCGTCGTAGTGCGTACTCAGCGGATTGCCGGACTGCCCGCCCGGATAAATGGCCCACGCGCGACGCGGCGTGCTCATCTCGACGACCATACGCCAACTTGGGCCAAAGTGGCCGGTTCCCGTCGACGGCCAGAGCGTAGCGTTGCCGCCTTGCACCGGAATCTCAAGTCGGGAAAATGCGGGAAGCTGCGTCAGGTGCAGGATGTTCGCGTGCCGAACCTTGTCCCATCGCCAGCCGTCGAGCGCAGGATCGCCACGTTTGGCCGTGACGCTGTCCAGCGCACTCGCCATCACCTGCGTGAGAAGCGCATCGCGTGTTTCGACCGCCGGCGTGCGATGGTCATCCCACCACGCGCTCAGCGAGTCGCGAAGAAGGACGGCCGTCATCATGTCGTTCGGGATCGGATTGCGCGTGCTGTCGGTTTGGAACTCATCCCACAGACGGAGCGACAGTTGGCGCATCATCTCTTCGAAGAGCACGGCGCGCTTGTTGTCCGGCGTGTAGCGACGGTCCCACTCGACGAGCAACGTCGCCGCGCGTGCAACCTTCGCGTCCCCTGCGCTCGACGTCGCCGCCGCGAGTAGCGCCGGCACGAACAAGTCAGCGCGCGCGCTCCCGGGGTCTGACTGATATCGGCGCATCGCGTCCGGAGTCACGGCCGAATCCGCGCGGAGAAGTGAGTTGATGCGCATCGCACGCCAGGGCCGCTCCCAGTCCGCGCCAAAGTATTTCGGCTGCACCTTCGGATCGAACGGCTCCTGGTTTGCCGATGCAAGAAATCCCTGCGATGGTCGGAACGCCTGCGGATACTCGCTCACTGGCCAATTGCCCACCCAGTCGCTGGAGCTCACGCTACCGTCGCGCAACCAGTCGCCGCGACTGTCACCCGGTCGGATCGGATAGCGGCCCGTCGAGCGAATTGCGATCGTGCCACTCGTGTCCGCGGTCAGCATGTTTTGCGCTGGCGACTCATACAACTTGGCCATGCCATCGAGCATTTCGTCCGACGACTTCGCGCGCGCCGCCGCTTCAAATCCTTCCAGGACACGCATCGATTCGAGCACCGTCCATCGCGTCGAAATCCACTGCGCGCCAACTTTCTTCATCGGACCGCGGTGCGTGAAACGCAGCGTATCGACACTCACAACACGTCCGGCCGCATCCTTGTACTGCTCGATCCGAATTTCCAAGGGCTTGGGCGTACCGTCGAGGATGTAACTGGTTGGCGTCGATGCATTGTCCACGGTCTCGCTGTAGAAATCCATCACGTCGCCGCCAGTATTCGTGAATGTCCACGCTACCGCTTTCGTGAATCCAATCACTACACCAGGTGCGCCCGGAATCGTCACCCCGTACACGTCGAGAGAATCGGCGATGACGATGTGGACCTCATACCAGATCGACGGCAACGTCAGCTCGAGATGTGGATCACCGGCGAGCAGTGCCTTTCCACTGGCGCTCCGCGATGGACCGACCGCCCAGTTGTTACTTCCGATCGCGTCGTCGCTCCGCGTTGGCGCAAACGCAACGAGCGAAGACGGCCCCTGCGGCCCCATCGCGCCAAGCATCGCGACCGCTTTCGCATCAGGCGCACCCGGACCCGGAATGACCACCGGATCGAAGCGCGGCTTCCCCTCACCATTCGGTTGAATCGGCTCCACGATCGGCGCATGCACAGGGAAGAGCGCGTCAGCCGCTGCGCGTCCCACACGTGCGCTCGCCTCGAGATGCGTCAACTCATCGCTCGTCGTCGCCAGCGTCGATCCCATCCGATTCAGCAGATGCAGAATGTCGACGGCGTGCATCGGCGACGGCGCCCGCCCGAGCAACTTGTATTCGATGGGATACTGCGCCGGTGTCAGCTCACCGATGTAGGAGTTCACGCCGTCGACGTACGCCTGCATCAGCTTCCACGCCGTGCCACCCGTATCCAGCCTCGCCAAGCGCTGCTCGGCCGACCTCGGCATCCCCGACGCACGCGTGGCCCGATCGACAGGCAGTGCACGGACGCCCACAAGCTCCGTCAGCGTGCCGCCGCCCGCGCGACCTTGCACTTCAAGCTGAAAGAGTCGATCGCGCGCAACGACGTAACCCAATGCGCGATACGCATCGTTCACATTAGCTGCAAAGATGTGTGGCACTGAGCGGTCGTCGTAAATCACTCGCGTGGTGGACGACATTCCCCGCACACTCGCCGACGCCTGCGCCGGCAATTCGGCGGTCGTCACGGCACTCCACAGCCCGCGAACCGGATCAAGCAGCGTACCGAGTGCCGGGACTGGACCGACTGGACGTGCGGCGACGAACGTTGTCGCGACGAGCACGACAACCGCCACGGCGGTGCCGAGCGATGAAGGACGCATGCGTAATTGTATGGAGAAGTGGTGGAACAACTCTTCTGGCGACGCGAAGATGCGCCCGGACGCACGGGTCAGCAATGCGGGCGCGTGGCACGATCGCTCTACTCTCGGACCGCCGTGCGCAGCGCGCGCGCGCTGAATCGAAACGCTCCATCTACCGCGTTCGAATTGCCCGACGCGCGTGCTTTCGGTGAAGAAGGTCACGACCGAGAGTGCTACTGTCAGCACATGACTCCACAACGACAGGCACTTGGTCTTCTCGGTGAACGGATTGCCGCACGCTGGCTCATGCGCGACGGTTGGGAGCTCGTTGCCCATCGCTTCCGAAGCGGCCACCGGGACCTCGATTTGGTCATGCGGCGCGCCGGAGAGGTCGCGTTTGTGGAGGTCAAGGCCCGTCGCGGCACCGAATTCGGTGGCCCGGTCGAAGCCGTCCACGCCCGGAAACGGCGCGAACTGACCAAGTCAGCCCAGGTCTGGGTGGACCGATTCGGAACCCCTGAAATGACGTATCGCTTTGATGTGGTTGGAGTTCTGGTCTCGGGAGCCCGCGTCCGGGTGCGCCACATCGCCGACGCGTTCCCGATTGCGTGAGCCAGAAAAACTGGGAGTTGTCCACATCGGTATTTCTTCGTAGTTTGTTCGGGTCTTGGTCCTGCTCGCACTAACGGTAAATTTTTGCGGGCCAGGGCATGGCGATTCACACCTCACGACGGCGGTATCATGGCAGGCACGGTGATGACGGACGACAAGCGCAAGGCCCTGGCGCTAGCTGTCGCACAAATCGAAAAGAGCTGCGGCAAGGGCTCGATCATGCGACTCGGTACCGATTCCAAAGTTCGTGTTGAATCGATTCCCACGGGCGCGATCAATCTTGATGCAGCAATCGGCGTCGGTGGAATTCCGCGCGGTCGCATCAGCGAAATTTACGGACCCGAGTCCAGCGGCAAGACCACGCTCTGTCTTCACGTCGTCGCCAACGCGCAGCGACTCGGCGGCGTCGCAGCATTTATCGACGCAGAACACGCGCTGGACACAGAGTACGCCAAGAAGCTTGGGGTCGACGTCGAGAATTTGCTCATCTCGCAGCCGGACACCGGCGAACAAGCGCTCGAGATCTGCGAAATCCTCGTTCGCTCCGGCGCCGTCGACGTGATCGTCATCGACTCCGTTGCGGCGCTCGTGCCGAAAGCAGAAATCGAAGGCGACATGGGCGAATCGCACATGGGGTTGCAGGCGCGCCTGATGAGTCAGGCGCTACGCAAGCTCACGGGTGCCATCGCACGCTCCAAGACGTCCGTCATCTTCATCAATCAGCTGCGTGAAAAGATCGGCGTGATGTTCGGCAACCCCGAAACCACAACCGGCGGCAAAGCACTCAAGTTCTATGCGTCCGTTCGCCTCGACATCCGTCGCATCGGGCCGGTCAAGGAGAAGGAAGAGATCATCGGATCTCACGTACGCGTGAAGGTCGTCAAGAACAAAGTGGCGCCGCCGTTCAAGCAGGCTGAATTCGACATCATGTACGCCGAGGGCATCAGTCATGTCTCACTCCTCGTCGATATCGGATCGGAAGCGGGAATCATCGACAAGTCCGGCGCGTGGTACAGCTACGGCACGCAGCGGATCGGGCAGGGACGTGAGAACGCCAAGATGTTCCTCAAGG
>JBKJTE010000098.1:0-15019 GCA_046590495.1 Gemmatimonas sp.
CCGACGGCCAACTCCTGCACGCCGGCAAGATTGGGTGGCGTGACGCTCGGATCGGCGCTGTAGACGATGTATCCGTCCTGACAGACGGCGTAGCGTCGCACGGTGATACCACGTGGCAAGCCCGAACGCTTGATCATTTCGAGATCAGCGCCGCTGCACGCCAATGTATCTTTCGACGCCGTGAGGAAATTGTTCTCCAACTGTGCGCGCAGAATCTGGAACTTGGTCAGATCGACGCGTACTTCGGGATTCCATGCCGCCTGCGACGGGCCTGCTTCGACCGTAGTGCGGTACATGTAGAAGTTGTTTTCGTCGCGACCGATCTTGACATACCCATTGAGTTCGCCGCGCTGCCCCCACCCGTTGCCGCGTCCACGCATCCAGAGGCGCAGCGCACGGTATCCCATGAATGATTTCGTGCCTTCCGGGAATCGGTAGTACGCTTCAGCGCGATCGAACGGACGGAATGTGCTGCCGGGGATACCAGCTTGCAGGCGCAACGAATGCTCGTTGATCTGCACCGTGGTGTTTTCGTAACCCGACTGCTTGTTCTCGGGGAGTTCAGCGACACCGGGTGGCGCGCTGTACGGCAGCGTGGCCGACGAATCGAGCGTACCTACAAGCGATGCGACGACGTAGCCCGACGTTACGCCGACTGAATCGCCTGCGGCACCCGAGAGCGGACGATCGGCGCGCTTGAGCCAAGGCGCACCAACGAGGCGAAAGCGCGCCAACGAAATGGGTGTGAACTCGCTATCGGCCACCTGTGCCGACGACACCATCGTCATCCGCATCGCACGTATGCGACGATCATTGGGCGAATTCCGCTCTTCAAGTGGTGCACGCCAATTCAAGCGCACCTGCACCCAGCACACCGAATCAGCGCTGAACGCGCCACCATTCGATGTCGAATCAGCGTAGCATCGGCCAACACGGGTCCAGTTGCGCTTGTCGCTCAGGTCGACGGCGAATCGCTTGATTGCTTCCTGATCGGTTTGCGCATCCGGCAAATTGAGTCGACCGTCGAGATCGATATCTTCTTCGTCGAGACGATTGTTGCGCACGGTGCAGTTGGCGCGACTGTCCCCCAGAATCTGTTGCACGTTCACCGAGGAGGAACACAACGTCACCTTGTTCTGCGTGGTGATGTTCACGCCGCCTTTCGATCGGTCGACGACGACAATCGTGTCGGCGATATCGCCCGGGAGTCCCTTGTCATTCTCCGCGGCGTTGAACGCGCGCGAGAAGAGATCACGCTCGGTATCTGAACGATCAAAGCCAACAAGCCGCTTGCCGCGATAGGTCGTATCCGTCGCGACACCCGTGCCCGTCGACGGATTGACGGTCAACGTTTCCGGCGCGAACGCAACGCTGTTCTCGCTGATCTCGCCAAAGTCAAAGACGAGCGTCGGGTTCTTCTTCGTGTTGTTGGGGCCCGCCTGCAGCAGCACGAAGAACTCGAGATTCTCGATGCGCGACAGATCGGCGCCACTCGGATTGAGTACGGTGCGTATTGACCGCCAACGACGCCCCGATGGCGTCACACCAAGCAAGCTGTTGTCGCCGATCGTCCACGCGAAACGACGCTTACCGGTCGACGGCACCTGATCGAAGATGCCACCGGTTTTGAGCGGATAGAGCTGCAACCAGAGCAATTGCTCGTTCGGTTGCACGCCGCCGCCCTTCAATTTGACCGCCGGATCGATCTGCGAAATGCTGTACTGACGGAAATTGAACGCGGTGTCGATCCCGTTGTTCTGATACGCCATCGTGGCCGCACGATTGAGCGACAGTGCCGTCGAGCCGATCAACGTGCCGAGTCGCGTGCCAAGCGATGGACGGGAACTGAAGTACCAGGCTCCCTCGCCGAGTGGGATGTTGAGGCCCGCGTCGCCTTCAAACGATTCGATGTATGCCTGCCCCGCTGAATTCGGCTGCGGTTTGCTCATGGCAAATTCGCCCTGCATCGAAATGCGTGAACGTGATGCACCTTCCGCGAACGGCAACTTCGCCAGCCCGCGCTGCAGCACGGTTGCATCCCACGTCATGTTGGCCGTGACACCGGCGACCAGTGATCCGATCGGTTCAAAGCCCAAGGGCGGCCGATTGAGTCCCGACTTTTGTTGCTGTGAAATCGCGGTGAAGGAGAGCTGTCCGTTCTCGAGCGGAAACTGTGTCGCCAAACCGAAGATCGTGGTCGGCGCCGCGGCGAAGAGTGGATTCTCTTCGTAGCGTACACTCACCTGTCGCGGACGTGGGAAGAGCGTGTCGGGGCGCGTGAAGGTGATGGTGCCCAAGTCGTAGTCGACCTTGTAGTCGACATCGCGTTCGAGGAGACGTCCCTCGACGGACACGTTCTCCGAATTGGGGCGCACCTGCAGCGACTTGAGCTGAATCGAGCCTGCGTTGCCGCCGCCTTCCGATTGATAGCGCGCGATCATGCGGTAGATCGCCTGCGGTCGCTGCGCTGAATAGAGGTATTCGTTCGGGTAGCGATACAGCGTGTCGTTGGCCGGATTGGCGAGTGGCTGGGCCAAACCCGCGCGCGCGAACGGCTGCACCGACGGATAAAAGATGAAGTAATCGCGGAAGAGTTTTTGCTGTCCGCCGCTCGATGCCAGAAAGTTGGGATCGTTGGGACGCGGCCAGACGCGATTTTCGACGTCGAAGGTGGCGGAATTGGTGGCCTGCGCGAGTCCAAAAAGTTGCAGGTACGTTTCGCCGCGCGACGAATCGAACGGTTTTTCCTGATCGCCCGACGTACCCGTGACCAGCTTCATCGTCACGGTCTGCCGTTGGACATCTTCGCCTCCAAGCCGATAGACCGACTTGATCTCGCGATAGAAATATTCCGGGTTGCCGGGCTGCAGCTCCGGTTCCCAGAGCAGATTCGCGATCTGTGTCGCGTCAGTGAACTCGACGTCGGGGGTGCCACCGGTGTTGATGTTGCGACCGGGCTGCCCGTTGACGTTCACTTCGTACGCGACGGCGAGACGTTCGTTGTTGATGTTGAGGGGACGCACGAGTGCGATCCACAGCTGCGACGGATCGACGTAGTAGTCGATATTTTCGCGCAGCACTTCGTAAATCTGACGCGTGCTGTTGCGCGCCCCGCGCACCGAGAATTGCGGACCGCGCGGATTCTGATTGGCCGCGCCCACAAGCTGTCGGTACAGATAGAGACGCGTTGGACGCACCGAGTCCGGGAGCTGCGCCGCCAACTGCTGCATCTGCTGACGATTGAGCAGATCGATGTTCGGAAACCCGTTGAAGCGCCGCGGGTCTACCGTGAAAAAGAATCGTCGCGTCTCGACCTGAATGTCTTCGATCGGGCGCTCGACCTGTTGCTGCGTATGTTCGCCGACGGTGAAGACATTATCCTTGGAGACATTGCCCTTTTGCTGCGCCAGAATTGTCGTGAAGCGCATCGGACCGATCTGACCGCGCGCCTGAATGCCATAGTTGCCGGCAGGGATACCGGTGGTCAGAAAGCGCGATGGCGGCGGCTGAAAGGTGACATTGCCAACCTCGAGTCGCTGCAGGGCTTCGTCGGTCTTCCCTTGATAGAAGATCGAGATGTTATTCGACGCATCGAACTCGCGGGTCGACGAATAGTCGACGTTCACGTTCACCCGTTCGGCGACCACACCGCCGGTGCGCAGCGAAAACTGAAAATCGAATGACGGCTGGTAATTGCCGAAGCAGCTGGCACCGATGGTCGTCAGCTGCGCGGCAGTACACCGTTCGTTTCGCGTGCGCTGCAGCTTCGACTCGAGTCGCGCGTCGAGCGAAATGCCAAGTCCACCCAGATCGCCGAGAATGTCGTTGCCGATCTGCTTGGAAACATCCACCCCTTCGCGCTTGGCAACCGGCACGACTGGAACGAGTGCACTTGGTGGCGGTCCGGAATCCGCTCTCGCGACGGCAGGCGTATTTGATGCAAGTTCGTTGGCCAGCGTAGCCGAATCAATGCGTGGCACGAGCCCTGCTTGTACCACCATCGTCCAGCGACGACGCAGCAGCCGCTCCTTGGCGCGTTCCGCGGCGCGAACTGCACGTTCTGCCACGCGAGCGGGATCTTCGCGAATGACGGCGCCGCTGCCGAATGGGCCGAAGATCGCCAGGGGACGCAGTGCGAAGGTGTCAGTGAAGAAACGTCCGCCCTGCGGCAGGGACAGGCCAACGCCCTCTGGGGAGGTCGGTCGCTGAGCGGCGACGGAACGGGCCGAAAGGGCGCTCAGGCACGCGAAAAGAGCTGGGATCGCGCGGCGCAACAGACGGCGCACCGAACTCCGGTGGTGGGGTACCAGCGGCGCGGACGGCCGCGTGGATACGGGACTGGGAAGAGGGCGCGTCGACAACATCAGACAGACACAATGTCGACTCGCCCTTGATAATGCAGGTGGTCAAAGGGGAATTTACGTCGTGAAGCTTATTACCCGCTATGTGGTGCGTGAGCACGTCGGTCCGCTCGTCTTCGCGCTGACCGCGCTGACGTCGCTGCTCATGTTGCAGTATGTGGCGCGACAACTCGCCAATCTCGCCGGCAAGGGACTCCCCTGGTCGGTCATCTGGCAGTTCTTCTATCTGTCGCTGCCGTTCACCATCGCCATGACCATGCCGATGGCGGTGCTCGTGGCCACCCTCTACGCGTTCGGTCGGATGGCCGCCGAACATGAGATCACGGCGCTCAAGGCCAGTGGAGTGCGTGTACGCGCGCTGGTGCTGCCGGTCTTTGGCTGCGCGTTGCTGCTCTCATTGGGCATGGTGGCGTTCAATGATCAGGTCATGCCGCGCGCCAACCACAAGCTCCGCATCCTGCAACAGGACATCGCGCGCACCAAGCCTACGCTCGCGCTCCGCGATCAGACGCTCAACGCGATCACCGAGCAGTTCTACATGCGCGTCGGTCGCAGCAACGCGCAGACAAACAAGATGTGGGACGTCAGCATCTACGATCTGACAGGCGGCCCTGAGCGAAAGACGATTTACGCTGACAGCGGCGTCTTCTCACTCGCGCCAAACGGTCAGGATCTGCAGATCGAACTGTTCGACGGCTATGCACAGGAGTTCGTGCGCGGCGACACCCGACGCCTGCAGCGATCGTATTTCCGTACGCAGATGGTGCGCAAGCGTGGCATTTCACGAGGCTTTGAGTCGTCGCGATCGGACAACTACAAGGGCGATCGCGAAATGACGATCTGCGAGATGCAGCGGAAGTACGCGGTCAACGCGATCGACTTCGAACGAATCCGTCAAGACTACATCAACTTCCTTTCGCGCTCGGTCGCGAAAGGAACCAAGACGATCACCGTCCCTCGCGCCCGTCCACCCAAGGACGCCCTCGCGAGCTTCTACTGTGGCGCCTTCGCGTCGCTGTTCACCGTCAAGGCGGCGAATGCGCAAGCAGCGCCCACGCTCGGAATTCTGGCGCAGGAGCCGCCCAAGCAAGAGACGCCCAAGCAGCAGCCGCCCGTTCCGCAGCCGCCGGCACCAACGCCGCCCGCGCCAACGCCGTCGGTGACAAAAATTGTCGTCGCGCCGACGCTCCCGGCCCCGTCACTTGGCATTCGCCCCGCGGAGTCCGCAGCCGTGCCAGCCTCGGCGGTCGTCGTTCAGGCAGGCGCGGCGGCCGGATCGACGGTCCCGTCCACGCCGGCGCAGACGGTCAATCCCAACGCGGCTGCCCCGGCCCCGGTCATCCCGGTGAGCGTCGACTCGGTTGCCATGTTCAAGGGCGCCGCGCTGGCGGCGACCACGCAGCTCGCCGAGTCGCGCGAGTCGCTCGATAGCCTGAGCGTCGAGATCCAGAAAAAATTCGCGCTCTCCTTTGCCTGTGTCGTATTCGTGCTCTTTGGCCCGCCCATCGCCCTGCGGTTTCCGCGCGGCGGCGTCGGCGTAACGATCGGCGTCAGCATCATCGTCTTCGGTCTCTACTACATCTGCCTCATGGGCGGCGAAGCGCTGGCAGACAAAGGCCGACTACCCGCCATTGTCGCGATGTGGATCGCGAACGTGATTTTTGCCATCGTGGGTGTCGTGCTGCTGTGGCGCGTCGAATCGACAACGGACACCTCGCGCGGTGGCGGAATCCGCGACTGGTGGGCCGACCGCAAGGCCCGGGCTGCACTCAGAGCGGAAGAAGCGGCCGAACGCAAAACCGGCAAGGTGACGGCGTGAGCGGTCGTCGGGCGTTCATCACCCCACTCGATCGCTACGTCGCCTCCGAGTTTGTCCGCATCTTCGGCGTCACCATGCTCGGCTTTCCGGTCCTGGTCTTCGTCATCGATCTGGTCGACAATCTGCGCAAGTACACCGAGCGCAAACTCGCTATCGCTGACGTAGCGCTAAGCTACTTATACTGGATCCCGGACACGCTGTTCATGGTACTGCCGGTGGCCGTGCTCTTTGCCACGGTTTTTTCAATCGGCACGTTTACCCGCTATTCCGAGATCTCCGCTGCCAAAGCGTCAGGGATCAGCTTTTATCGCTTCATTGCCCCGATCGTGGTGATGGCGGTGATGGCGACGGGAATCGATCTGGTCTTCAGTGAAGTCGCGCCGCCGGCCAATGCCAAGCGCCTCAAACTGCTCGCCGGCAATGGCGGGTTTCGCGACAATGCGCGCTACAACTTCGCCTTCGCCAGCGAGGCGGGGCGGGTCTACCGCATCTACACGCTGGACGTCGACAAGAAGACGGTCGACAACATCGAGCTTGAAAAACGGGGCTCGCCCAAGCAGGCCGGGCAGCTGATTGCCGCAAAATCGGGCAATTGGCGCGGCGATCGCGGCTGGGTTCTTGCTTCTGGGACGATGCACGTCGTGCCGAACGATTCCATCGACGTCTCTTTCTCCTTTGATTCCATCGCCGATCGCCGCATGAAGGAAACGCCTCTGGAGCTCCGGGCGAGCGAACGGGAGCCGAGTGAGATGAACTTCGCCGATCTCACGCGGTTCATTACGATTCTTGAACGCTCGGGCGCCGAAGTGAACACCCTGAAGGTCGAGCGGATGCTCAAGCTCGCGATTCCGGTCACCTGCATCATCATTGCGCTCTTTGGCGCACCGCTGGCGACCAGTTCTCAGCGCGGCGGCGCGGCCTTTGGAATTGCAATCAGCCTTGCTACGACTGTCCTTTTTCTCGTGCTCATTCAGCTAACCAAAGCCATTGGCGGGAAAGGCATCGTCTCCCCAGAGGTTGCGGCGTGGTTGCCCAATATGCTCTGCGGTGTCATTGCCCTCGTGCTCCTCGCACGCGTCCGGACCTGATTCGATGCGTGCATGCTGACCTTCCGGCCAGACGTGATTCTCCGTCTCGCAAATCACAAGACGACCAAGATCATGACGGCGATCGGTCGTCGCGCGTACTATGCGCGGGACATCGCGCTTGCCGTGCGGGAACCAGGCACGTGGATGCCGGAAACGATCCGGCAGATGCGAACCATCGGTGTCGAATCGTTGCCGCTGTCGATGATCGTGGCGGCGTTCCTGGGCGGCGTGACCGCGTTCCAGACGCGTTACCAGCTCTTCCCCGGCGTGCAGCTCTCTGTGGTCGGGCTGATCGCACGCCAGAGTATCGTCCTCGAGCTGGGTCCGCTGCTGATCGCGCTGGTGCTCACGGGGCGCATTGGTGCGCGCATGACTGCCGAAATCGGCACGATGCGCGTGACCGAGCAGATCGACGCGCTCGAAACACTCTCGTTTGACCCGATTGCGTATCTGTCGCTGCCGCGCGTGCTCGCGACATTGGTGATGCTCCCCGCGCTCACGATGATCGCCAACGCGACGGCGATTTTCAGCGCCTGGGCGACACTCGTGCTCGCGACAGACGTACGCACCGATGATTTTCTGAGCGGACTGCGCCTCGCGTTCACCGAATTTCAGGTCGTCTATTCGATGATCAAAGCGGTGACTTTTGGCGGCGCAATCGCGCTGGTCTGCTCGTACGAAGGCTATGTGACCGAGGCAGGCGCTGAAGGCGTCGGTCGGTCGACGGCCTTGGCTGTGGTTATCGCGTCGGTCTCCATTCTCGTGCTCGACGCGATTGTGGCCGCCATTTTTGCTCCGTTCATTCAGGCCTAGGGCAGCAACGTGTCGCGCCTCCAATACAAAGTCTCATGAAACGACGTGACGAAGTGATGGTTGGTCTTACCCTCCTCTTTGCCGTGGTAGTCGGCTTGGGGGGGACGATCTGGGTGGCCCGCGGCGGTCTGTCGCGCGGCTATCCGATGTACGCGAGATTCCCATGGGGCGCCGGGCTCAAGACCGGCCAGGCAGTCCTGCTTGCCGGCGTGCAGGTCGGCTTTGTCGACAAGGTGGAGCTGATCCCCGACGGCACGCTCGCCGTCACGATGCAGGTCAACAAGGAATATCAGGTCCCGACCGGCTCGATGGCCACGGTAGACGCCAACGGCATTTTTGGCGACCAGCTTATTGCCATCACGCCGCCTAAGGGCGTGAAGACCTACATGGCCGCCGGCGATACGATCAAGGCGGGCAAGGGCGCGCCCCGCACCGGGGAATTGCTTACCAAGGGCGACTCCATCGCCACCGACATTCGCGCACTCACCAGTAAGGTGCGCTCGGAGTACGTCGAGGGGGGCGGTCTGGCCGACACACGCCAGACCATCAAGGACCTGACAAAGCTCATGGCCCAAATGAGCTCCGTCGTCGCCGACCAAAACAAGCAGCTCACCATCACGCAGCAGGCATTGCGCAGGACAATCGCGTCAGTCGATTCGGCCAAGGTCGATTCGACGGTGGCAAACCTGCGCACCACGTCGGCTAACCTCGAAAAGCTTTCGCGCTCGCTCGACTCCACCCGCATCGCGGTCAACGCAGTCGTCACAAAGGTGAACAGCGGTCCGGGCACCGTCGGCCGGTTCATGAACGACCCCGCCGTCTACGCTCGCGTCGATACACTGCTCCTTCGCCTCGATTCGCTGACGCTCGACTTCAAGAAGAACCCGCGAAAGTACATCAATCTCAAGATCTTCTAGGGCACATTCCGGGGCGACACGTCTCGATGCACTCGACCGCCCGGTGACCGATTTTCGGTTCCGGGCGGTTATCGTGTTACACGATTTCCGCGCTGATACAAATCAGGAAATCACTGAGTCCCGACCGTGGACCTCCCTGAAATTTGAGGCATATGCATTTCCAAAGGCTACTCGCTGCGGCGCTTACCGCCGTAGCGCTCACCGCCTCCGGTGTTCGCGCCCAAGGTGTCACCACGGGTGCCGTCGCTGGCACCGTGACGAACGACAAGGGTGCCACCGTGGACGGCGCCCAGGTCGTGATCTCGAACAAGTCGACCGGCGTCAATCGCGGTACGCTCTCGCGCGAAGACGGTCGCTTCATCGTGCAGGGTCTCGATGTCGGCACGTACTCGGTCACGGTGCGGCGCATCGGCTTCGCGCAGCAAGTGCGCGATGGCATCCTCGTCACACTCGGCCAGGCCACGCGCGCTGACTTCACGCTCAGCACACAGGCGGCGCAACTCGCGAAGCTCGAAGTGAAGGCGACGAGCACGACGCAAGTGATCTCGCAGAACAAGACCGGTGTGGGTACCACGATCACCGATACCGCGATCGCGCGATTTCCGTCGCTCAACCGCGACTTTACCGATTTTGCGCGCGCGGCGCCGCAGGTGTCGACCACCGGTAACGGACTCTCCGGTGGTGGCGTGAATAACCGCTACAACAACATCCAGATCGACGGTGCATCAGAGTCCGATCTGTTTGGCCTTGGCAGCAACGGCCGCCCGGGTGACCAGGCTGGCGCAAAGAGCATCTCGCTCGACGCAGTCAAGGAATACCAGGTGTTGTTGTCTCCCTTCGACGTGCGTCAGGGCAACTTCGCCGGTGTGTTGATCAACGCGGTCACCAAGAGCGGGACCAACAACCTGCACGGCTCTGGCTTCTACTATACGCGCAATCAGAACCAGACGCGCAAGCAAGACTATCTCGGCCCGTACAGCCGCAAGCAGTACGGATTTTCGGTCGGCGGTCCGATCATCAAGAACCGCGCATTCTTCTTCCTGGCGCCTGAATGGCAGACAGAGAATTTGCGGGCGAATGGTCCGTTCATCGGCTCTTCCGATTCGCCGGTGTCGCAGGCGCAGGTTGACGCAGTCAACACCGCGCTGCTCAAGTACGGCGTGAATGGTGGCAGCGGCGCCGCGTTGCAGCGCCCCAATCCGTTGACGAACATTTTCGGCCGCGTCGACATCAATCTCTCCGGTAGCACGCGCGCCGTGCTCCGCCACAACTACGGGTGGGGTCGTCAGGACGTCTTCAGTCGCGATGCGATCACGAGCAACCAGCCGAACTTCGGTCTGAGTTCGAACCTGTACGGCTTCACGTCGAAGAAGAATTCGTCCGTCGGGCAGCTCTTCACCAACTTCTCCAACGGTGCGTACAACGAATTGAACGTCGGCTACACGACGATCAACGACTTCCGCACCTTCTCCGAGCAGACCCCGCAGATCACGGTCACGGTGCCGCGTCAGTCGGGCACCGGCACGGCCAACTTTGTCGCCGGTACGGAAGCCAGTTCGCAGGGTAACGCGCTCAATCAGAAGACGATTGAAATCACCGACAACTTCACGTTCCCGCTCGGCGATCACAACATCACGCTCGGCACGAAGAACATCCTCTACGAGTCGTCCAATCTGTTTGCGAGCAACCGTTTCGGTACGTGGCGCTTCAACAGCATCGACTCGCTGACCAAGGGCATTGCAGCGTCGTACGCGGTGTCGGTACCGGTGCCCACGGGCACGGACGGCTACGTGCGTATGAAGCAGGCGACGTACGCCGCGTACGCCCAGGACGCATGGAATCTGCGTCGCGGGGTGACGCTGCAGTACGGCGTGCGCGTCGACGTTCCGACATTCAACGCGAAGCCGCTGTACAACGGCTCGGTCGATACGGCGTACAAGCGCAATACGTCGGAGCTTCCCACCGGCAACATCCAGTGGTCGCCGCGCGTCGGCATCAACTGGGATATCACCGGCGATCAGCGCAATCAGTTCCGCGCCGGCGCTGGCTACTTCACCGGTTCACCGGCGTACGTGTGGATCTCGAACGCGTTCTCGAACACCGGTCTGCTTGGTACGCCGGGCCTGACCTGTAACAACACCACCGTCAGCAACGCGAACTATCCGCCCGCGTTCACTCCGTCCGCTGCGCAGACACCGCCGACGTCATGCGGTGGCACGAACGCCAATCCGGCGAGCGCACGTCTTTCGGCCACGGTCAACACGCTCGATCCGAATCTCAAGTTCCCGCAGTTTCTCAAGCTGTCGATGGGCTACGACCATGACTTCGGCAACGGCGTGATCGGCACCGTCGAAGGACTGTTCAGCAAGGCCAAGTACGCGATGTTCTACAGTAACCTCGCGTTGACGGGCCCGCAGGGCGTTGATGCGCGTGGCCGCACGATGTACGGCACGATCACGGGCACCGGGTCGGCGCCAGTGGTATTCGGTGGTCGCAACCAGGTGTACGACGCCAGCAACAGCGCCGGCGACTACTCGTGGAATCTCACGAGCGGACTGCAGAAGCGTTTCTCGAATCACTGGGAAGGTGCCGCGAGCTACACGTACAGCAAGGCGCGCGACATCCAGAGCACGCTCAACTCGACCGCGAACTCGAACTTCAACCAGGGGCGCACAGTCTCCGGCGATCTGCTCGACAAGACCGGTTTCGCGTCGTCCAAATGGGAGCAGCCGCACAAGTTCGTGCTCGCGGGCACGTACACGTTTCAGAAGCTCGACATCTCGCTCATCTGGAGCGGTCAATCGGGCGCGCCGTACGACTACACGTATCGCACCGACGAAAACGCCGATGGCTCGACGGCAAACGATCTGCTCTACGTACCGGCCAGCACGAGTGACGCAAACGAAATTCTGTTCACGGGCTACAACGTCGCGGCTTCGGCGGCGAGCGTGACAGCACAGCAGCAGGCGTTCGACACGTTCGTCAACTCGGTTGCGTGCCTTCGTGATCAGCGAGGAAAGATCATGACGCGCATGTCCTGCCGTGCGCCGTTCACGCAGCTGATCAACGTGGCACTGCGTCAGTCGCTCCCCAAATTCGCCGGGCAGAACATTTCGGCGCAGCTCGACATCTTCAACTTCGCGAACCTCGTCAACAGCAAGTGGGGCAACCAGCCGGTCGTCGTGCAGTCAGGTCTCCCAGCGGTCGGCATCCTCTCGCGCACCGCGGTCGCGACGCAGAATGGCAAGACCGTTGGCGTCTACACGTTCGATACCGGCACCAGGTATCAGGACGTGCGCAACGCGGCATCGAACTACCGCATGCAGCTGTCGCTCCGGGTCTCGTTCTGAGAACTACGAGTTCGCGGAAAGAAACAGCCCGGTCACCGAGTGGTGGCCGAGCTGTTTTGTTTCTGGACCAACTGCGAGCCACGAATGACGCAAATCACGTGAATTCTTCGACAACCACTACTTGTCTCGCGGAGGCGCGGAGCCGCGGAGAACTGCAACTGCAAACTGATTATGGGGGGATCGGCGCACGGCTGGTGACGGTGCGCCGAAGGTGACGACGATGTCGCGCTACGATGCGTTCGAGAAAAAAAGAATTTGATCGTGCTGAATCGCTTGGCCGCTTGTCTTCACGCCGTACCCCTCCGCGCCTCCGCGCCGCCGCGCCTCCGCGAGAGAAGCAGTTGCAGTTGCTCGATCCGCGTGACCCTTCGCCGCAGTTGCAGTTCCCTATTTCGCCTTCTTCCCCACCGTGAGATAGAACACCGGTATCCCGAGTGCGATGACGCCGAGTACCGCGACGGTGCCCCAGCGCTGTCCGGGATCGACGAGTGCGTTGACCAGCAGGAAGAGCGTCGCGAGACAGAAGAGCGCGGGCACCAGCGGATACCCCGGCACTTTCACTGGCGGATCCCAATCAGGGCGACGACGCAACGGAAACACCGCGCCCACACTCAGGATGTAGAACACCAGCGACGCCGTGACGAAGATGTCCGCCAGCTGTTCGAACGACCGAAGCAGTACGAAGCCGATACCGATTGTCGCAGCGAGCAGGATTGCGACGTACGGCGTTTTGAACTTCGGGTGTACTGCCGCGACCTGACGAAAGAACAGTCCATCGTCTGCCATCGCGAAAAAAATGCGCGGACCGGTGAGCAACGAACCGTTCACCGATCCGAACGTCGACAGCAGCACCGTGATCGACACCAGCGTCACGCCGATCGGTCCGATCAGATTCTGCGCCACGTCGGCCGCAACGAGTCGCGCGCCACGAATCTCGTCCACCGAAAGCACGGACAGGTACGCGACGTTCGCGAGCAGGTAGATCACCACAACGGCGATCGTGCCGAGTATGATCGCGCGCGGCATGTTGCGTCTGGGGTCTTTGACTTCACCGCCGACTTTCGTGAGGTCGCCCCAGCCGTCGAACGCCCAAAGCACGGACACCAACGCCAGCCCGAACGCACTGACCGAAAAACTTCCAGGCGGGTTGGCCGGCGTGAAATGACCGCCGGTTTTTGGAAGTCCGAGTGTGAAGGCGAGAATGATGATCAGCATCAAGCCGCCGTACTTGGCGACCGTAGTGACATTCTGCACCAGCGAGCCCCATTTGAGCCCGACGATATTGATTGTCGCCATCGACCCCAATGCGAACGCGGCGATCCAGTGCGCGTAGTCAGTGTATGGCGCGACGGCCGGGTTGTGTCCCAGCGCGCGGAGCAAGTATTCGGCGAAGGTGATCGAGATTGCGCCCAGAGCCGCCGCACGGATGATGATCAGTTCGGACCATCCGTACAGGAACGCCGGGAGTCGCCCCCACCCCTCACGGATGAAGACGTAGTGGCCGCCCGTTTTGGGAAGCGCGCCAGCGATTTCGGCCAGCGTCAGCGCGCCGCACAGCGCGAAGATTCCGCCGGTCACCCAGACGGCGAGGAGGGGGAACGGCCCCGGCAGCTTGTCGGCAATCCCCGCTGGGGACCTAAATATCCCGGAGCCGATCGTCGATCCGACCAACACCGCAATCGCGCTGAACAGGCCGAGGCGCCTCGGCAACTCTGTCCCGCCGCCAGCGTTTGTCTTGCTGGACGGGCCGCCGGACGCGCGCTCGGATAACCCACTGGAAGTCGTATTCGCCATGGGCGCAAATGCTACTACCGTGCCCACACTCCCGCACCCCCGCTAGCTTTCCCCTCCATGTCTCCAGCACTTCTCGACGGTCTCTTCTGGGTAGCCGTCGTCTGCTGCGCCATCGCGCAGCTTTTCATCCTGCGGGCCGTCTTCCGTACGCTCCCGCCCCGTTCGCCATCGATCGACGCGCCGAACGTGCCCATGCCGCACCGCATGCAGGAAATCGCCTGGGCCATCCTGCCTGCGTTCCTGCTTGCTGCGGCTTTTTATGGCGCTTGGCGCTCGATGCACCCCGTTTTCACCCCATGATCTCCTCGTCTTCGTCTTCGCTTCCGCCGGCACCGGTCCGACGCGCGTCGTACATCGCGCTGGCCGTGGCGCTCGTCCACATCGTCTTCGGGGCCATCGTTCGCATCTCGGGCTCCGGCATGGGGTGCGGCGAGAACTGGCCCAAATGCTACGGCTACTGGTTCCCGCCGTTTGAGCGGATGGACCTCGTCATCGAAGTGATGCACCGCTATCTCGCGATCGCACTCTTTGCGTCGATCGCGTATCTGGTCGCCACGGTGTGGCGCCATCGCACGGAGTCGTCGGTGAGTGGACGCGGTGGTGTGGCCAACAGCGCGCGCCTCGCACTCGGACTCTGGTTTGCACCGGCGCTCTTTGGCGCCGTCACCGTCTTCACGGGCAATCCGGCGTGGGCGACTGTCGTCCACAAACTGCTCGCGGCATCGCTCATCGCAGTGCTGGTCGCCGCAACCATCCGTGCCGGTGGCTTGGGTGGCGTGAGCATCGCCAGCGCACGCGGAAGTTCGAAAGCCGTCGGTGGCGCGACGGGCGCGGCGATACTTGCACTCCTCGTTGTGTTGCTTGGGGGGCTGACGGC
>JBKJTE010000153.1:0-5577 GCA_046590495.1 Gemmatimonas sp.
CGGGTTTATCGGCGCGGCGGGGCTGCTCACCGCATTGGTACCGGGCTCGCTCATTCTGATGAGCATTGCGACAACGATCGCGCGCATGGTGAAGCCCGCCACCATCGATCAGCCCGCGGGGTCGATCGGCATTGCACGCGCGTTGGTTCCGGTTGTCGCAGCGGTTGCACTGGTGTTCACGTTCCGCGGCGGCGACACGCTCGTCACGCTGTTGCTGATGGCGTACAGCATGGTGACGCAGCTCTTTCCCAGTCTGATCGCGAGCTTGATGCCGCGTCGTTTTGTGAGCAGCGCAGGTGCGATGGCCGGCATCATCGTAGGCGAACTCACCGTTGCTGCGGTCACGCTCAGCCATGCAACGCTTCCGGAGTTGCTGGCGTCATTTCCGCGCGCGATCACGGACATGAACATTGGCTTGGTTGCGTTGGTGCTGAACGTCGCGGCTATGGTGGTGGTCAGCGCCCTAAGGCGGCGCCGCGTGTAGGTCAGACTGCAACCACGACCGCGCGTGTTTCGTGGCAGTTCTCCGTGCACTCAGCGACCGCAGTTCTTCGCGTTCTCCGTGCGAGATGCAGTCGCCGTTCGTATTCTTGCGAGACGCGCAATTCGCGGCCGCTGTCCGTTGTGCGGTGCCAGCCACACAACGACACCACTACTCGGAACTACTCCCCACGCCGGTCGCGCCCGCCGCGGTCTCCATCGTTCGCCGAACGCTCTGGCGGACGACGATCCCCACTGGGGTTGCGCGGCTGCGCCTGACGGGGCTGCGCGTCCCGCTGCGGCGACTGCGGCTGCGATTCACGTGCCCGCTCCGGGCGCGGCGCCGATGGCTGATCAGCACTCGGCGCAGCACGCTCGACACGTCCACCGTTGCCGTTCCCGTTCCCCCGCTCCGCCCGCGCCGACCGCACGGCGTCCGGTGAAACGCTCATCTCTGGTGCACGCTCTGACGGCTCGTTGCGGCGACGATCAGGCGCCGCCTGATTGTTGGGCCGAGAGTTCTGCGGCGCGTTACGGTCGTTCGAGTTGTTGCGATCGTTGGAGTTGCTACGATCGTTGGAGTTGCTATGATCGTTGGAGTTGTTGCGGTCGTTCGAGTTGTTACGATCGTTGGACCCGCCGCGATATCCATCGGGCGTTGCTGCCGGACGATCGTTGCGCGGCTGCGCAGTTCGACCGAGATCGCTGCCGTACGGATAGCCGCGATCACGGTCGTTGCGGGTGTCGCGTCCGTTATCGCGGCCGTCGTTGCGACCATCTCGTGAATCGCCGCGTGCGCTACCATTGTTACGACCGTTGTTGCGACCGTCGCGGTCGAAGTACACGTCACGATGCACGCCGGCGTAGCGGTCGACATTGCGATAGTTCACGGCGTAGTTCGTCACGTTGCGATTGACGTACACGTTGCGATAGCGCGGGCTCACATAGACGTTGGTGATCTGCACAAACGGGCGGGAACGCGAGCGCCATCCGCCGCCGTAGGCGAAGTATTCGTCGTTCCAACCGTTGTAGTAGACCGCGCGTGTGCGCCAGTCACAGTCGTACGCCAGCCAGCCACCAATCGGGAAGCCAACACCATACGACCAGTAGCGACTCGAGAACCCCACGTTGAACACGGGGCGCGTGTAGATGACCACCGGATCGTACACGGGCACATAGATCACGCGCGGCTGCGCAGGCACTATGACGTAGTTGTCGTTGTCGCGCACAACCTGCTGTTGCTGATTGGACATCAGGTTGCCCTGACTGTCGGCCATCGAGCGCATCCGCTGCACCGCAGCCATCACGTCACTCGACTGATTTGCGTACGCACGACCAAGTGTCGCTGTCCAGTCGCCCTTGTCAGCCATCATGTTGAGCGCCGACGGATAGTGCGCAACCGACTTCACACTCACGTCCCACGACTGATCGTCGATACCCGCCGTGCCGTTTTCGCGAACCCAGCGGGCGGCGTCTTCCACCTGATCGGGGAAAGTCGAGGCGACGAGTACCTGAGCGAGCAACGCGTCAGGGTACAGTGCGATCGGGCCGACGAGGTTGTCGAGCTGATTCGACGAGTAGCGCAGTTGGTCGTACGCGCTCAAAGAGGACGGCAGGCCCGTCTGCGCGCCGATGTAAATCGTGGGTGCCAACGAGGCGATCGATAATGCCAACAGCGGGACAAACGAAGACCGGGACATGATGCCACTCCTCAGAAGGGACGGGCCTGCGATAGCGACGAGATAGTGAGGCATATTCCGTTCCCCGCCGCGTTGGCAATCACCTCGTTGCCCTGCAACGACTTAGCTCTACGCGGCGAAAGGTCGCCATCCCCGAATTAGGACACGGGTCACCAAAAGAGTGGACAGCTACAGAAACACGGCCGTCGTCACAGGTGAGCAATCCTCCGCCATACACCAAAATAGGCGGGCGGTGTACGAGGGGGGCTGACACGTTTACATCCCGTCGGCGTAGGTTATTCGTAATCCATACCTCACCCTCTCGTCCCCTCGTAGAATGTCCAGAACCCGATTCGCAGTCACCGCCGCCGTTGTGATGATCTCGCTCTCGGCGATCACCGCCACCGCGCAGCGCATGTTCGCCGACGTGAGCGGCAAGTGGACGTTTACTGTCGACGCACCAAACGGTCAGACCAACTCCCTGGCCACGTTCAAGCAGGAAGGGGAAGCGTTGACCGGCACGCTCGAGATCGAGCAGTTTGGCACGCGCCAGCTCACCGGCTCGGTGAAAGGCGACACTGTTCGCTTCGCCTTCACGATCGATATGGGTGGCCAGATCGCCGAGATCCAGAGCACTGGTGTGCTGAAGGACAAGGACAGTTTGGCGGGCCAGATGGAACTCGCAGGTATGGGCGCGTTTCCGTGGAGCGCGAAGCGCAACCCGTAGTACTCACGGCGCCGAGCTACGGTGCTTTTTCGAGATAGCGAAAGACGGCGTCGTTCAGGGCGCGCTCTGCCGGATCGGCGCCGAGTAGGGTGGTTTCGCTCGAAGTGTTGTAGGCTGCGATCACGACGCGTTTTGTGCGTGGATTGAACCAGAGAAACGCCCGAAAGCCGGCCTGCGAACCGGTGTGTCCGACGATGCGTTCGCTGCCTCTCGTGTAGAGAAAAAACGAAAGCCCCATCGCGCCGTCGTTCGGCTTGGCTTTGTCCAGCGGAACGACGGCGCGCCACATTTCATCGAGTGACGTGCGCGAAAGGATCGTGTCGAAGGTCTTTTGTTTGCGCCCGTCATCATTGGTCGCGTTGGTGAGAAATGCGCCCCAGACAAGAATGTCGTCGAGCGGCGCGTTCCATCCGCCATTCGGGATCGTGATGCCAGGATCGAACTCGCGCCCATTCGCGACGACACGTAGCGCTTTCGTAGCCGAATCGCGCTGCACGTAGTAGTTGTTGCTGCGATCAGCGGCGAGATGGTACGGCGTCGTGCTGACGTAACTGTGCGTGAGCCCGAGCGGCGTCCAGATATTTTTCTGGATGTAGTGAATCCACGGATCGCCCGTGATCTGCTCGATGACGCGCGCGAGATACACGAACGCCGGATTGCTGTAGCTGTACTGCGAGCCTGGCGCAAAGAGCGTTTGCTGGTATGGCATCATCGCGACGAGCTGCTCCCACGATGTGGGCTCGAACGGTTGCCACGGCCTGCCGTCCCCGTAGGGCCACGTTCCGTTGCGAGTACCCGCGCTGTGCGACATCAGCATCCGCAGCGTGATGTCGTCCATCGACCCGTACGCATTGTGTATGCGGCGAAGCTCCGGGAGATAGCGCGTGATGCGATCGTCGAGACTAAGTTTGCCGCGGTCACGCAGCTGCATGATGGCGACGGCAGTCAGCGTCTTGGTAATCGAACCCCAGTGAAACAGCGTCGCGTCGATGATCGGCTGGGCGAGCGCGCGATCACCCATGCCGATGTTCACGCGCTGTAGCTGCCGTCCATCGCGCGCCGTGAGCAACGACGCGCCGACGATGCTGTCGGCGTTCACGTAGGCACGAAATGCAGACTGCAGCGTGACCCAGCTGGTGTCCGCCGCAGCTGCCTGCGCTTGAAGCAGGCGAGGCATTGTCGCCACCGTCAACACGATTCCAACGAATGCGCGCGTGCGTCGAAGCGTGAGTATCCGGATCAGGCCGCGCATCACTTCGCCGTCAACAGTCGCTCCGCGATCTTTTCTGCCGCCGAACGCGCATCAAACGACGCGTCGTTGGTGAGCACGATGATCGTCGCGTGCCTGTCCGGAAAACGGAGAAACGCATTGCGTTTGCCATCGCGCGTTCCATATGCGGCGAGACGCACGGCGCCTTTGAAAGTGTCTGCCTGCCACCCGGTCGCGTAGTCGATCGTTGCGGGCGCGCCCAGCGGATCGGGGTTGGGGGCCCTGACGTACGTGCGCGGGTTCTCGAGGCCGAGTGCCAAGCGATAGAGCTCGTCGACGCTCGACATCACGTCGCCTGCGTCGGTGGCCATCGTCTTGTGCATACCGATCGGCGTTGAGACGCGTTGCGCCACACATCGCTGAAACGGCGTCTGTGGTGGAGTCGGCGCACCGCCTCGACCCGCCAGGGGTGCAGCGGCAACGCTGTCCGGCGATGTGGCAGCGCCCCGTCCGCGGCCCGCCGGCTCGGGTACCTGCGCGCAGATCGATTCAAACACCGCACTGATCGCACCGGTGGAAAACTGCGGCACGGTTGTCGTCGGCATGTACTTGGGCTGCGCCGCGATGCCGAACGATTGATCAACGAGCACACTGCCGTTCATCGCCACAAGCACGGTCGCGCCACCTGTGCTCGCGTCGTTGTACTTCGTGAAAAGCGACGTGATGAGCGACGTTGAAACCGGCGACCCCGCACTCGCGCGACGCATGACTTTGCGCGCGGCCAGGTCGTAGCTGTCGCCAGGATAGAGCGTGAGTAATGGCTTGCCCGGGTCAGTCGCGTCTTTTCCGTTGTAGACGAACGCCTTGTTGCGACCGACGATCGTGGCCGTGTCGCCGCGCACAACCCACGCGGTGCCTTCGTCTTCAGAGATCGCGAGGAGATTCGGGTAGCGCGGAATGATCGAGTCGGCGAGATCAGCCAGCCGCTCGCGCGCGACCACATGCTGATCGATGCCGACGTTTCGCAGATAGGCAAATCCCTTTTGGTAGCCGGGATAGTCCATGATCAGGTTGTTGTTCGACGGCGCACCGCGAACGAGAAAGTCACCCAAAATCGATGCGCCTGCCGACGAACCGCCAACGACACCACCGCGCGCGAGCACTTCGTTGAACGCAGCTTCGGTTTTCGTGCCGGCGTAAGCATCGACGAGGCGGAACTGACGTCCACCTTCGAACCAGACGCCGCCGGCTTTGCGCAGAATCGCCACGAATGAATCGGTGTCGGCGACTTTTTTGTCCGTCGTGAAAAGGGTGTAGACGTTTTTCACGCCGTACTGCTTCCACCCGCGCGTGCTCGGGCCGTCCTGCGGATAGCTGTCTGCGCCGCCGGCGTTGGGCACCGTGACGATGAGCGCGTCGGGGCCGCCGGCGGCGCAGACAGCTATCCGCAGGACGGCCCGAGCACGCGCGGGTGGAAGCAG
>JBKJTE010000161.1:0-14632 GCA_046590495.1 Gemmatimonas sp.
CGGGTGGGTGCAGCAGACAATCCTGCTGTACGAAGAATCCGAAGTGCTGGCTGCGCGAAATGCAGTCATGCGCCTCCGCCCCGACGATGTGAAGCGCGTGTTTGCGCGCGAACTGCAGCGGCGTGCCCGACCGGGTGCGGTCGATGCCGAAGCCGTGACGCCACGACCGCGTACGTTGCGATCGTTTGCGCCTGACGAATACGGTGGTTAGCGACGTAGCCGAGATAAGGTGATGGGGCAACGCAGGTCCAACGCGATTTTCACACTGTTGTTGTGCGTCTCTTCGGTGCCCGCTGCCACACTGCGCGCGCAGAGTGGCAAAAGCGCGCGTGGCGCGGAAGCCGTGCGGTTGCAGGTCAGGCCGCGCGTCGGTGACACGCTCCATCTGCTGATGGAACAGAGCATCGAAATCAGCGGACGCACGTCGTCGTCAACCGGCAGTTCATCGCCGTCGGTGATCGACAAGCCGCGCACGGCCCCGGCGCCGCGCACGCCCGACATCGGTCCGCGTCGCTCAAAGTCGTCGCAGCGCATGACGCGACTCCAACTGTTCGCGCACTCCTTGGTCGAAGCGAGCGATCTTGCGTCAACAACACTCATGGCCACCACCGACTCGATGGTCATGTGGGCCGGTGATGCAGTGGACAGCGGCGCGCCGCAGCGTCTCGCGCTGCCGCGCGACGGACGTCAGGTCCGGGTCCGCGTCACGCCCGACGGCGCGATGCGCGTCAACGACCCGCCGCCCGGTGCCATGGAACTCGGCGCCACTCTCGCGGCCATGCCGGGCATGCTCCCCGCCTACGCCGTGCAGGTGGGAGACCAGTGGGACCGCGACATTCCGCTTCCGTCTATGCCCGTGAGCGGCTTTCGCGCCGACGGCGTGGTGCGCGCCCGGTTTCGCCTTGATTCGCTGACGCGTCGAGGCCGCGACGCCTGGATCTCGCTCGAAGGGACGTTGCATCGCGACGGCGGCGCGCGCGACCTGCCACCGGGGACACGGGTCATCACAGCGGGCACGATGCGCGGGGTGCTGGTGGTTGACCGCGATCGCGCCTGGATTGTCGATGCGCGCACCACGATCGACGTGCAAAGCGACGTGTCGCCCGGCCCGAGTCCGTCGGTGCAACTCGATATCCGAATCCTGCAGCGTGTGCGGGTCAAGTAGCGCGCCATCGATAGGCCACGGCGCTACACTTCGGACATGCGTCTTGTCCACCTCTCCGACCTGCACTTGGGCTTCCGTCAGTATCAGCGGCTGACGCCGGGCGGGATCAATCAACGCGAGGCGGATGTCGGTGACACGTTCCAGCGCGCGATCATGCATATCGCCGAGCTGGAACCCGATGTGATCGTTGTCGGCGGCGACATCTTTCATACGGTGCGTCCGTCCAATCCCGCGATCCTGCGCGCCTTTCGCGTCTTCTCCACATTGCGCGATCGGTTGCCCGACACACCGGTGGTCATGGTGGCGGGCAATCATGACGCGCCGCGAACAACAGAAACCGGCTGCATTCTGCGGCTCTTTCGCGAAGTCGGTGTGCACGTTGCCGATGCGAAAGCAGAGCTGTTCACGTTTCCAACGCGGTCGCTGGCGGTGCTCGCCGTGCCCGATGTGCCGGGAATCGATCGACCCCCACTACGGCCGCCGGGAGGCTTCACGCACAACGTGTTGTTGATGCACGGCGAGGTCGCCGGGATGCTTCCGGCCCACGCAGCGCCGGCAGATCGCGCGGCCATCGAGATTCGTACCGAAGAGCTGCATGCCGATGAGTGGAGCTATATCGCGCTCGGCCACTATCACGTCTACCGCGAAGTCGCGCCCCGCGCGTACTACAGCGGCTCGCTCGACTACACCAGTTCCAACCCTTGGGGCGAGCTGCGCGAAGAGCGGGAGAATCGCATTCCGGGTAAAGGCTTCATCGAGCACGACCTCGACAGCGGCGCACATCGCTTTCATCACGTTACACCATCGCGTCCGCTGCTCGATCTCGAACAGATAGACGCAAGCGACATGGGCGCCGCCGAAGTGGATTCCGCGCTGCGTGCGCGCGTGGACAGTGCCGTTGGCGGCATCGACGATCGCGTGGTGCGCGCAGTGGTGCGCAACGTACCGAGACACGTGGTGCGAGAACTCGATCACGCCGCACTCCGCGAGTACCGTCGCCGCGCGATGCACTTTCACCTCGACACGCGTCGTCCCGAACCGCTGCGCCGCAAGAGCAGTGGCGAAGGGGCACCGGGGCGTCGCGCGACGCTCCCCGAACTCGTGATGGAGCGACTGCAGGAGCGCGTCATCCCCTCCGACCTCGATCGCGACACACTCGTCTCGCTCGGTCTCCGCTATCTGCAGCAGGCCGAAGACGCAGTCACAGCCGCGATGCCAGTGGTGGACGGATGAAGGCCGCGCGGTTCGAAACAACGGTCGTTCGCGTACAGGTGCGCGCGTGAAGCTACTCTCGCTGCGCCTGCAGAATTTTCGTCAACATGCGGACACGCGACTCACGTTCGACATCGGGCTGACGGGTATTATCGGGCCGAACGGCTCGGGTAAGTCGACGCTGCTTGAAGCGATCGCGTGGGCGCTGTACGGCAACTCAGCGGCGCGCGGAACACGCGATTCCATCCGCTTCTCACGCGCCGCACCACGCGCATCCGTTCGCGTGGAACTCGAATTCGAACTCGCTGGCCATCGCTATCGTGTCGTACGCGGACTCACCAGCGCTGAATGCTTCCTCGACGGTGGCGAAACACCGATCGCGAACACCATCACCGGTGTGACCGAGCTGCTGCAACGCCGACTGGGCATGACGCGCAGTGAATTCTTTCATACCTACTTCACCGGACAGAAAGAACTTGACGTAATGGCGGCGTTAGGTGCCGCCGATCGCGCGCGTTTTCTCTCGCGCGTGCTCGGCTACGATCGTATCACCAGCGCGCAGGAACTCGTGCGTGAATCGCGCCGCTCGCTCGTAGCAGAAGGTAATGGGCTCAAGCAGGGGATGCCCGAAAGCGAATCGGTGTTGCGCACGGTGGCGGACGTACAGGTGCGCCTCGCGAGTGCGCGAACACGCGCCACCGAAGCCGACGCCATCAGGAAGGCCGCGGTATTCCGTCTCGCTGAGCTGACACCCCAGTGGGTCGAAGCACAGGCCGAGCGCGAGCGACTGCAAAAGATGCTCGCAGAATTACGCGTTGCCGAGCACGATGTGGTTGCATATACGCGCGATCTCGGACGACTTGAGCAGGAACTCGTCGCGATCGAGGCGGCGCAGCGTGAGCGCGCGCCACTGCTTGAAGCACTGGCGCCCCTGCCCGCGATGCGAACCGATCTGCAGACGATGGATGCGTTGGCAACCGCTGAGGCCAAGCGTCAGGCACTCCTCGAACGCGAGCGCGGTCTCATCGACGACGATGCGCGTTTCGCAGAGCGCGCGTCAAAGATTGACAGCGCCCCAGCACTCGAAGTCGAGAACCAGAAGCAGCTTGCGACGGCGCGTGCAGCACTCGTCGCTGTCGAACAGTCCCTCGAGATCGATCGCACGGCGTGGGTGCGTGATCGGCAGGAAGCGGAGACGCGACTGGAAGCGTTGCGCACGCAGTACATCGATCTCGCTCAACAACGTGACACACTCGAAGGACTTGGGCAGGAAAGTCCGTGTCCCACCTGTGGCCGACCACTCGGCGCGTCGTATCGCGGCGTCCTCGAACTGTTATCTGAACAAGTCGAGACGGTGCGAGTCGATGGCAACTACTATCGCCAGCGCGTCGAGCAGCTGAAGAAGACACCGGACGCGATCGAGACGTTGGAGGAGCAGCGTCGGGCGGCGCAACAGGAAGTCGTGACGGTCGAACGGCGTTTGTCGCGCATTCAGTTGGCGATCGCGGAGCGAGTAACAATCGCCGCGCAACGCACGGAACTGTCGCAGCGACTCACCGATACCCGTGCCGCGCTCGCGACGCTTGCAAACGGCTACGATGCAACGCGACACGCGGCACTGCGCGCCGACGTTGCGCGTTTGGCCGATGTGAGCACCAAGGCCGCGCGCTTGGGCGGGCTTGTGGAGCGCGATGCCGGTGCGCGGGCCGAGCGGGATCGGGCACACGCGCTGCGTGCAAGTGCACAGCAGCGGGCGGCTGAGCTGGCAGGACACCAGGGTGGTGTGCAGATGAGCGACGCCGAGTTTGCGGCCGCCCGTGACGGACACGAACAGGCAACGCTCGAAGCGCGTCGCGCGGAGCTGGACGCGGTTGGTGCTGGCTCGGAGGTGGATCGCGCTGCAGCGGAGGCGACGGCGGCCGAGCGCGTGCGGCTGGAACTTGTGCGGCTCGAGCAGCGCCTCACCGTCATCGAGTCTGATCGGCGGTTGCATGAGGAGCTGGACCGGGCGTTTACCGACCTGCGAACCGATCTCAACTTCCAGCTTCGTCCCGAGCTCGCTGAAATCGCCAGCCGTTTCCTCGACGTGCTGACAGACGGGCGCTACAATGCCCTCGAGTTCGACGAGGAATACAACTTGCTCGTACTCGAAGACGGGCTCCCGAAGACGGTGATCTCCGGCGGCGAGGAAGACCTCTGCAATTTGGTGCTGCGACTGGCCATCTCGCAGATGATCGCTGAGCGCGCCGGGCAGGCGTTCTCGTTGTTGATTCTCGACGAAGTCTTCGGTTCACTCGACGACACACGACGGAGCAACGTGATGGATCTGCTGCGCCGTCTCAACGATCGCTTCGAACAGGTGATTGTGATTACGCACATCGAACAGGTTCGCGAAGGGCTCGATCGCGTGCTCGTCGTCCGTTTTGACGAAGAGCGCGGAACCAGTGTTGTCACGCCTGGCAGCGAACTGGTGTTGCAATGAGGAGCGCGACGTGACGGCAACACCACGCACCTGGCGCAGCACCCGTCCGGTCGAAGGACCGTTTGTGGCAACGGTCAATGACATCGATGGGTTGAACGAGGTCTTTGCTGAGTCGTTTACCGAACGCTATCGTCGCGACGGCTTGACGGGCGTGCGCGTGCCGCCACTGAACCCGGCCATTTGGCGCTACGCCATCGAGGACGCCGGCGATGGTGCGTTGTGCTGGCGCGATGAACGCGGACGGATTGCGGCGTTCAATATCGTGCACCACTCGGGCACCGAAGGATGGATGGGTCCACTCTGTGTGCGCCCCGATCAGCAAGGCGCAGGACTCGGCAAGATCATCGTGCAGAACGGGATGAGCTGGCTCCGTCGCAATGATGCGAAGGTGATCGGTCTCGAGACGATGCCGCGCACAATGGACAACATCGGCTTCTATTCGAATCTCGGCTTCGTGCCGGGGCATCTCACCGTCACGCTCACCCTTGATGCGCTGATGGGTGATCGAGCCCCGCTGTTGCTGTCACGCCTTGTGAGCGACGACAAGGAGACTGCAATTGAAGCGTGTCGCGCGCTCACCACGATGGTGATGCCGGGCTACGACTTCACGCGCGAACTCGAGCTGACCGATCGTCTGGCATTGGGCGACACACTGCTGCTTGGAACGCCGAGCGCGTTGCGCGGTTTCGCATTGTGTCACACCGCGCCGCTTGTTGAAGGGCGCACGCGCGACGAGATGCGTGTCCTCAAGCTCGTGTTGCACCATCGCGCGGAGTTACCGCAAATGCTTGGCGCGCTAACGGATCTCGCGCGTCGCACCGGTGCGCGTCGGCTCGCTATCCGTCTGCAGGGCGACTATCCGGACGCCTATCGCACGCTGATTGCGCTTGGTGCGCGTGTGCGCTGGACCGACCTGCGCATGAGCGCTTACGGTTGGACCGAAGTGCCACCCGATGACGGGATGATCCTGTCCAATTGGGAGATTTGATCGGGATCTGACGCGCCGGTTCCGCGCCTTGAATCCTATGGCGCAGTTCCGTCGTCTACCGCTTGGACGATGAACCGGAGTTTGTTCCCGACTTGGTGGGTCGCGTGACGATGCGCCAAATCAGAAGGAACATCCCGGCGGTGAGCAGCAGATGGACCCAACCGGGTGCCGCGGTGGTAAACGTCACTCCCGCCCAGATGGCCAGCATGGCGACGGCGACGATGATGATTGGATCCATGTGGGTGTGTTGCCGCAGTGTGGGGTAAGTCGGATTGCGCGTCGCGCAACGCCGGTGATAGCTTCGATCAAGCTCGGGTACGGAGAGATTTACTTCTTGAGCCGATAAGTCCATAGAGAAGGCTCGACAAGCTGTGTAAACGTCATGCCCCAGTGCGGGGAAGGCGGAAGCGTGGTGAGAGTCTTATTTGTATTCTTTGGGCTTCAAGATCACCTCTCCCTGCCCGTATTATCCGAAGGCCCCGCTCCGGCGGGGTCTTCGCGTTTCCGCCCGCGCCGTACTCCGGTACCAGGGCAGATGGAACGAGTTCCCGCAGGCTATCGTTCTTCGTGGCGCGGGCTCCACCGGCTGGCCCGCCGTCATGCGCGACCGAACAGGTCGGTGCTCTGACTGACGCGCCGGTCGAGAACTGTCATGCCAATCGTCACCGTGACGCGAATGCTGCGCTTCAACGCTGCGCATCGCGTTCACAACCCTGCGCTCTCTGACGAAGAGAACAGTCGCCTGTTCGGAAAGTGCAATAATCCGAATTGGCATGGACATAACTATGCCCTCGAAGTGTCAGTGCGTGGACCGGTGGAAGCACGCACGGGCTACGTCATCGACCTTGGAATGCTGCGCAGTGTCGTGGAGCGGGAGGTGATCGATCGCACCGATCATCGAAACTTCAATATCGATGTCGATTACATGCACGGGATCATTCCGACCACGGAGAACATTGTAGTAGAGATGTGGCGGGTGCTGGCGCCGGTGGTGTCGCCCGGACAACTCGTTCGGTTGCGGCTTTGGGAAACCGAAAACAACTATGCCGACTATGAAGGGGAATAGAATCGTTCTGCGGCCGCCCACGAAGGCGGTTTTCGGGGAAGACTCCGACGACATGATCGCCAACGGCACGCGCATGGTGGAGTTTGAAAACGTCATTCGTCGCCAGCTCGAACTGATTGGCGAAGATCCGCAACGTGAAGGCTTGCTCAAGACGCCAAGTCGCGTCGCGAAAGCGTTGTCGTGGTTGACGCGCGGCTACGAATTGGATCCGAAGGAAGTCATCGGTGATGCCCTGTTCGCCGAGGCGCACGAAAACATGGTGATGGTGCGCGACATCGAGATGTATTCGATGTGCGAGCATCACATGCTGCCGTTCTTTGGCAAAGTGCATATCGCCTACATCCCGGACGGAAAGATCGTCGGCCTTTCCAAGTTGCCGCGTGTCGTCGAAGTGTTCGCGCGTCGTCTGCAGGTGCAGGAGCGACTCGGTGAGCAGATCGCGAATGCCCTCTGCGACGTGTTGCAGCCCAAGGGCGTGGGCGTCGTGATCGAAGCGGTGCACCTGTGCATGATGATGCGCGGCGTCGAGAAGCAGAGTTCGCGAACGATCACGTCGTCGCTGCGCGGACAGTTCCGCGACGATGCGAAGACGCGCAGCGAGTTTCTGCGTCTCGCGCACGGCCGATCGGATCAGTTCTGACTGGAACAACGGTGGCGCTCGCCGGACAAAGCGCTGTCGTAACAGGCGCGTCGCGTGGCATCGGTCGCGCGATCGCGGTCGCGCTGGCCGAGTCGGGCGTGCGGGTGTTTCTGCTGGCACGCGGAGCGAAGGATCTGATGTCGACCGCGCAGACGATCGGCCCGCGCGCGACGCCGCTGCGCTGCGACGTGAGTCAGTCCGGCGAAGTGGAGCGTGTCGCCGCTGAGATCGGTGTCGTGCTCAACGGCGGTGCGCCGGACATCATCATCAACAACGCCGGGCTCTTCCCAATCGGTGCTCTCGATAGCATGACGGTCGAAGATTTCGCGCAGACCATCGATGTGAATCTTGTCGCACCGTTTCGTGTGTTGCGTGCGTTCTTGCCGGCGTTGCGCGGGCGTCGGAGCGGGCATGTCATCACGATCGGATCCGTTGCCGATCGGAGCATTTTCCCAGGGAACGGGGCGTATTCCGCGAGCAAGTTCGGTCAACGGGCGATGCAGGAAGTGTTGCGTGCCGAACTGCGCGGAACTGGTGTACGGAGCACGCTCATTTCACCGGCCGCGACCGACACGCCGATCTGGGACGCGATCGATCCCGACAATACGCCTGGCTTCCCCACGCGGTCGAGCATGCTTCGCGCTGATGACGTTGCCGACGCAGTGCTGTGGGCTGTGACTCGACCGAGTCATGTGAATGTTGATGAGGTGCGGCTGTCCAGTCAGTAAGCTTCATCATGCGCATCGAATTCATCGAACTGCTCCGCTGCCCCGCCAACCACGAACCTTCGCCGCTGATCACGGTCGCGAGCAAGCGGGCGGGTGACCATCTGCTCGACGCGATGCTCGGCTGCGTCGTGTGCGGTGCGGAGTATCCGCTGCGCGACGGCGTCGCGTACCTCACGGACGAGACGGCCGTTTCGACCACGGATACCATCGATACGATTGACCCGATGCGCATTGCCGCATTGTTGTCACTGACGGATGCCTCGGCGCGAGCGCTGTTGTGTGGCGCTGCGGCCTCGGTTTCCAACGAGATCGAATCGCTCACAGGCGCGCGCGTCGCCGGTGTGAACGCACCCGCCGAGTCGATGCTGGAGCACGAACTCGTCGACGTGATTCGTCTCACGCCCGGCACGACGATTCCATTGGCTACGGCGTCGTTGCAGGGGTTGGCCGTCGACGATCGTCACACGTCGCTGCTGGCCGACGCTGCGCGTGTCGTCCAACGCGGGGGTCGCGTGCTGGCGCCGGTCTCTGCCGCTCTGCCGCCCGGTTGTCGTGAGTTGGCCCGCGACGAATTCGAGTGGGTTGCCGAAGTGGACGCTGCGTTGAGCGCGCCCGTCTCTCTCAAACGCGCAACGGAGCCGCGCAGCTGAGCGCGACTCCGTTGGGCAATAGTCTTCGATTGAAACTCTGATTGCGTCCCGAATGCGATTGACCTGTGCGCATGCGATGGACTACATCGAACCCATTGGCATGGAGTCGGAGTTGTTGATGTCACGGACAATTTTCCATGATCCGTCCATCTGCTTCTTCCACACGCTGATGTATTTGCCTTTGTCATTCATCGGCTTTCCGCCCTTGGGCACCGTCGTCATGGAAAAGGTCCCCGTCTCGATCACGAGATCGCCGGACGCCAATACGTCGTCGGTGTGGAACGTGGCGGCGGTGACTTTCATCGCGTCCATCATGCCTTTGAAGCCCTTTTCGTACTCCATCCGTCCGCGCATCGCCGGCATACCCGGCATCATCACCACGGCGCTGTCAGTGTAGTTCGCGAGCGATCCTGTGAGATCGCCTGCGAGCATTGCCGACATCGCCTTTTGGTTCGCGGCCTCGATGTTGGTGCGGATCTCACCGACGTTTGGCTCGGCGAGAGTCCCCGATGCCATACCTGTGGCCGCGGGTGGTTGATCCGACTTCTCCGACGGTGCAGTGCAGGCGACCAACATCGCTATCAATGCGCTGCTGATCGCGACTCCGGTACGGCTGTTCATGGAAACCTCACGTCTGGAAGTGAATGCAGCGGGTGCGTCATTCGAAGCTAGGTCGGCTGGTGCCGCTGTCAAATCGCTCAGGACCATGTGAAGGATGAGGTCGCCTAGTCAGAGTCCCCTGAACAGCTCCGCAACATCGAGCACGAGGGGGCCAGATGCGCCGTCCGGGTGCCAGTACAGTTGATCGCGCACGATCGTGGGCTGGATATTTTCGGGGGCCCAGACTTCAACCTGCTCCCGTTCGATGTCGAATAGCCAGGTAAACGGAATGCCGCGCTCTTGATACAGAGGCCGTTTTGAAAACCGATCGAAGCGCGCAGTCGACGGACTGAGAACTTCGGCCACAAGCAACAGATCCTGCATCGCGGTCCAGTTACCGGCGGTCGCCTGCTCGATCGGAACTACGAAGACGTCCGGCTGCACGAGCGTGTCGTCGCTCCACGAAATATCGGCAGGGCTGATGAACGCCTCCGCGGCGCCCCAAGTCGCGCAGTAAGCGGTGAGGACAACGAAAATTCGACCTACCAGTCGCTGATGCGGCGTCCTCGGCGACGGGCTCACCAGCAGCTCGCCCCATACGAGTTCATACCGATTCCCGTCGTCCGGGAGCGCGCGGACCATTTCCGCCGTGAAGTACGTCGGTTGCAGCAGCATGACCATAGCGTACGCTCGGCGGACGGGGTGCGACAAGGGGGCATCGCGCATCATTGCACGCTCTGCCGAAACATGTGCCACCAAAACGCCGCACCACAGGCGATCCAACGCGGCGCCCTACGGTATCGCGAAATGCAATCGCGATGCATTCTCCTGCCATCTCATGCATTCCAATACGCCGTCGACCCGAACAGCTGCCGAGCCTCGCCCATGATCAGAAATCGCAACGCTGGACGCGCGCGCTATACGATGACCGCCGCGATGACTGCGCGGGTGCTTGCGTCAATTGCGTTGGCGACTGCTCGCGCCGATGCACAGTCAACACCCGCGCCGTCAACGCGTGCCTCTGCAGGGGCACCGCTCACCACCGCCGATCTGCTTGGCGTTTCCTCGGTCACTGCGGGCGAGTTCTCCCCCGACGGCCGCTGGCTGATCGTGCGCATCGGCAAACGCAGCGACGGACTCGCATACGACGCGTCGCGCGAAGGCGATCCGAGCTACACGCGTCCGGCGGGCGCGCGCCTGTTATTGCTCGACACAAAAACCGGCGACACGACGGTCGTATTCGGTGCACCGCACACGATTGGCGCGACGGCGTGGTCGCGCAACAGTGCACGTCTCGCAATCACCACGCGCGATTCCGTGCCGGCGTTGTATCTGTGGGAGGCAACCACGAAGAAGGCGCGCATGATCTCGATCGGCGCGACACGTATCGCCGAGAACACTGAATTGCGTTGGACCGATGACGATCGATTGGTGCTGGCTGTGCGCGAAAGGAACTGGTTGCCACAGGTCACTGCGCGCTTTGACACGCTTGTGCGTGGCCCGATCACAGTGCAAGTCGGCGGCGATCCGTTTCTCGCGTGGGATGCACTCCGCAGACTCGGCAATCGATCGCTCGTCGTTGCACTCTCCATCACGACAGGCAAGATCGACACGCTACTCGGCGCCACGCAACTGAACAGCTACACCGTCTCGCGCAACGGTCGCACGATCGCGTGGCGCGAAGACATGAACGCCAAGACCAACTACGAAGGTGGCCCCACCAACGAAGCGCGCTTTCTTGCGCGCGTTGCGGGTGCGGCGCCGCGTGTGGTCGTGTCATCGCTGCGTGGCGTGACGTTGCAGGTGGCCGACGATGGCGAGCACTACGCGTACGCGAAAGACGGAGCGCTCTACGCCGCCACGTTGAGCGATAGCGCGGCGCGCCGGGTGATCGGACCCGCGCCGCGTGCAGCCGGTGACACGGCGCGGGCCACGGGCGCAGACAGCAGTGCCCGCAGTCGCGAGGAGCGCTACACGCTTGTGCGAATTGCGCCTGCGGGCGATGCCGTTGTAGCGTCGACGCGTGCAGGACTCTGGTTGGTGGACTTGGCATCCGGCGCGCGTCGCGCGATCGCCACGGTGACCGATACCATAAGCGGCCCGCGTGTCTCGGTTGCCGAGTGGACAGACGATGGACGCACGCTCTATGTCGCGTATGCGTCACGCACCTCGTGGGATCGCGCGCTCATTCGCGTGGATCGTGCGAATGGCGCGGCCGATACGCTGGTGCACGATGGTCGGTTGTACAGCGCGCCGCGTCTCAGCGCCGATGGCTCGCGCATGGCGATCACGATCGGTGCGAACGGTCGCCCGTCCGATCTGTGGATTGCCGATGGAAAGTTCCTGGCGCCCAAGCGCGTCGTCGAATCAAATCCGCAGCTTTCTTCGCGCGCGATGCCGCGGACGCAGCTGGTGAAGTATCTGGATGCCGACGGTCGTTCGCAGTTTGGTGTACTGACATTGCCACCGGGCGAAGCGAAGGCGTTACCGACCGTGTTCAGTGTGTACGAAGATTTCTTTGACGACAGCTTCGACGCCACCACGATGTATCTCGCGAGCAACGGCTATGCCGTGATGAAGCCGTCGGTGACGTTCGAGACAGGCTACCCTGGCGAAGCGTGGCTTAAAGGCGTGACTGCGTCCGCGAACAAGTTGATTGAGATGGGCATTGCTGACAGCGCGAAACTTGGCGTCCACGGCACCAGCTACGGCGGCTACGCGACCAACTTGCTCGTGACGCAGACCAATCGCTTCAAGGCCGCGATCAATATCTCCGGCAAAGTCGATCTCATTTCGTTCTACACCGATTCACCTCGACTCGGCGTGCGCAACATCAACGCTGCCGAGAAGACGCAGGACCGTATCGGGGCCACGATGTGGGAGCAGCCGCAAAAGTACGTTGCCCACAGCGCGATCATGTTTGCCGATCGTATTCGTACGCCGCTGTTGCTCATGACCGGTGGCGAAGACCATAACGTCCCCGCACTGAACACGCGCGAAATGTATTTCGCGCTGCGTCGTCTCGGCCGCACGGTGGAGTGGGTGAACTACGCGCACGGCGGGCATGGCATCCCGATGACCAACGCCGCCGAGTTCACCGATTGGCATACACGCCTGCTCGGGTGGTATGACAAGTATCTCAAGACGCCAGACAAGGCTGGCGCCGCGAAGGTCACGTCCACGCAGTCACCCACCTCCGGAGGTCAGCAATGAATGACTCGTCCCGCCGAAGCATTGCCGCCGCACGTTTCGCAATCGCCACCACGGCGATGTTGTTTGTCGCACCGTCGTCGGCCAGCGCGCAGGCAGAACCGATGAGCTTCTTCATCACGAGTGTCGGACTTGGTGATGGCGCAAAACTTGGGGGACTCGCTGGTGCCGACGCGCACTGCCAACAGCTCGCCGAAGCCGCGGGAACACGCGGCAAAACGTGGCACGCCTATCTCGGCCAGCAATCGGTGGGCGGCGCGAATGCCGTGAACGCGCGCGATCGCATCGGTCCCGGTCCGTGGCGCAACGCGAAGGGGGTGGTCGTTGCGACCAGCGTCGCCGACCTGCACAGCGACAACAACAAGTTGAGCAAGGAAAACAGTCTGACCGAGAAAGGCGCCGTCGTGAACGGTCGCGGCGACACGCCAAACACGCACGATGTCATGACGGGAGCAAATCTCGACGGGACGGTGTCGTCGGATACGACCGACACGACGTGCAAGAACTGGAGCAGCAACGCGATGGGTTCAGCGTCGGTGGGTCATCATGATCGGCAGGGTGGTGGTGCCAATCCGACGTCGTGGAACAATGCGCATCCGAGTCGAGGGTGTAGCCAGGAGAATCTGCAGGGAAGCGGTGGGGCGGGGTTGTACTACTGTTTTGCGGTGAACTGAGTACAGCCGTCCCCCAACAAAAAAGCGCCTCGCTGATCGCGAGGCGCTTTTTCCGTTTCTCCTACTCTGCGTGCGTGCCGTCCCCATACAACCCGTCAATCAACCCCTTGTACTGCTTGTCAATCACCCTTCTCTTCACCTTCAACGTAGGCGTCAGCTCCCCACGCTCAATCGTGAAATCATGCTCCAGCAACGCCACCTTTTGCGGCGTTTCAAAATGCGCCAACCCTTCCATCTGCTTGGCGACTTCCTTTTCCATCTTTGCGTGAATCGTCGGCATCGCGAGCAGCTCAGCGCGTGACGTCCACACAATTCCCTGACGGCCCGACCACGCTTCCAGCTGATCCCAGTTCGGCACGATCAGCACCACCGGGAATTTGCGCTTGTCGCCGATCATTACCGCCTGACTCACGTACTTGTTCGTCTTGAGCTTATTCTCGATCGGCTGCGGGGCGATGTTCTTGCCGCCGGCTGTAACAATGATGTCCTTCTTGCGATCGGTAATGCGCAGGAATCCATCCTGCAATTCGCCGATGTCGCCGGTGTGAAACCAACCAGCTTCGTCAATGTTCTCTTTCGTGGCAACGTCGTTGTTGTAATACCCCTTCATGATGTGCGGACCACGCGACAGAATCTCTCCGTCGCTTGCAATCATGACTTCAACGCCATCGATCGGGCGACCGACCGTACCGATGCGAAAATGATCAAGCGTATTCGCTGCGATAACCGGAGACGTTTCCGTCAATCCGTATCCTTCGAGAATGATCAGCCCGGCCGAATAAAAGAACTTCGAAATCTCGGGTGAGAGTGGCGCGCCGCCTGACACAAAGAATCGCAGGTTGCCACCGGTGCGCTCCTGCAACTTCGAGAAGACCAGTTTCTTCGCGATCGCATACTGCCACGCGAGCAAGCCAGCAGGCTCGCGCCTCGCAAGCTTCACGTCCGCCCAACGCTCGCCGACGTTCTTGGCCCAGAAGAAAATCCGCTTCTTGAGACCACCGCCGCCAACCGCGTTTTCCACCACGCGCGCATAAATCTTTTCGTACAACCGCGGCACCGACATCATCATCGTCGGCTTTACTTCACTCATGTTCACGGGTACCGTATCAATCGACTCGGCGTACACGATCTTCACACCATTCGCGAACAGGTAGTAGTCACCCATGCGCTCGAAGATGTGACTCAGCGGCAGAAAGCTGAGCGCCGAATCCTTCGGA
>JBKJTE010000246.1:0-22635 GCA_046590495.1 Gemmatimonas sp.
ATTTGAAGAAACAGCGTTCGGTTGGGTGCAGGCGCATGCGTACCAGTTTGACAGTGAGACCAGCACGTTCATTGTGGAAATGCGCGAGGACACGTGGCGCGCGCTGTCACTTGACACGATGGACGCGCCGGAAGCGATCGCTTGGTGCGAGCGAACGTTTGCCTCGCACTTGAACGGTGAAGTCTTACGTTCGAACTCTGCGCATCTGCGCGGATCAGCGCAGTGGATCCGCTTCCCGCGTATCACCTGCACCGAATGGGTGCATTGGATGGAGCGAGACGGCCGCGCGATTCCCGTGGTGCTGATGGGCGACGCCGCACACACTGCGCACTTCTCCGTCGGTTCTGGCACTAAGCTGGCGCTGGAAGATGCGATCGCGCTCGATAAGGCACTTGCCACCGCCTCGTGGATGGAAGCCCACGCGCTCAAGTCGGCCCTCACCACATGGCACGAGGAGCGCACGCTTGAAGTGCTGAAACTGCAGAACGCGGCGCGTAATTCGACAGAATGGTTTGAACATGTCGGACGCTATGCGCCGCTTCCCCTCGAACAGTTTGCGTACTCATTGCTGACACGCTCGCAGCGCATCTCGCATGAGAATCTGCGCGTGCGCGATCCGGACTACGTTGCGGAGTTCGAACGGTGGTTTGCTGACCACGCGGCCTCGCAGGCGGAGTCGGGTATTCTGCCGAGCCGACCGTCGGGTTCACCGTCGAGTGTGCCGTCGGGTGTACCGCCGATGTTCACGCCCTACACGGTGCGTGGTGTGACGCTTCCCAACCGCGTCGTTGTCTCACCGATGGCGCAGTACAGTGCAGAACGCGATGGCTCGCCAACGGACTGGCACTTCGTGCATCTCGGCGCACGCGCAGCCGGTGGCGCCGGTCTCGTGATGACGGAGATGACCTGTGTCGCCCCTGACGCGCGCATCACACCGTGGTGCCCGGGAATGTGGAACGCCGAGCATCGTGAGGCGTGGCAGCGAATCGTGCGCTTTGTGCATCGCGATACGCCCGCCAGGATCGGGATGCAACTTGGCCACGCCGGTGGTAAGGGTGCGACGAAGAAGATGTGGGAAGGGATCGACCAGCCATTGAGCGAAGGCACGTGGCCGCTCATCGCGGCGTCAGCGATGCAGTATCTCGAGGGGATCTCGGACACAGCGCGCGCGATGACGCGCGATGACATGCATCGAGTCACGGCGGAGTTCACGCACGCGACCAGTTTCGCTGCGGAGGCCGGCTTCGATTGGCTCGAGTTGCATGCGGCGCACGGGTATCTGCTCTCGGGATTTCTCTCGCCGCTCATCAACCAGCGCGATGATGAATACGGTGGATCGCTCGAGAATCGGTTACGGTATCCGCTCGAGGTTTTTCGTGCGATGCGCGCGGTGTGGCCCTCCGAAAGGCCGATGTCCGTGCGTGTTTCGGCGCACGATTGGACACCCGGAGGCAACACGCCTGACGACGCGGTGCTGATTGCGCGCGCCTTTCGCGATGCGGGTGCAGACATGATCGATGTATCTGCCGGACAGGTTGTGAATCGTGAGCGCCCCGTGTTCGGACGGATGTGGCAAACGCCGTTTGCCGATCGCATTCGACAGGAGGCTGGAATTGCGACGATTGCCGTTGGCGCCGTCACCGATGCCGATCAGATCAATGGCATCATCGCGTCGGGTCGGGCGGACCTTGTTGCAGTCGGGCGTCCACATCTGGTGAACCCGGCGTTCACACTCGTCGAAGCCGCGCGACTGAACTACGCGGGCGCGGCGTGGCCGTCGCAGTACCTCTCCGGCAAGACACAACTCGAACGCCTGTTCGCGCGTGAGCGCGCCACAGCACCCGCCCGACCGCCAAAGCCGGGAGAACTCACGTGAGCAAAGCCTCGGAGCAATCGCTGCATGGTCGCCATGCATTGGTGACCGGTGCGAGTCGCGGGCTCGGAGCGGCGATTGCCGCCGCGCTTTCGAACGCGGGCGCGGATGTCACGTTGCTGGTCCGCTCTATGACGTCAGGCGCCGACGTCGCGAAGACGCTTCCCGGACGCGCGCACGTCGTTGTGGCCGATCTCACCGATACGACCGCGATCAACGCCGCGATTGAAAGCGCCACCACAGCACTCGGCCCGATCTCGCTGTGCGTCAACAACGCTGGCATCGCTGAAAGCGCGCCATTTCTGCGCAGCGACGCCGCACTGTGGACGCGCACGATGGATGTGAATCTCATGGGCGCGGTCCGCGTCACGCAGGCCGTGCTTCCGGCAATGATCGAGGCGCGCTTCGGGCGCATCGTGATGGTCGCCAGTACGGCGGGACTCAAGGGGTACGCGTACACCACCGCATACAGCGCGTCCAAGCATGCACTGATTGGACTCGCGCGATCGCTCGCGCACGAAGTCGCCGCAAAGGGAATCACTGTCAACGCGGTCTGCCCGGGGTTCAGCGACACAGGAATGACCGATGCGAGTATTGCGCGCATTGTGCAGACAACAGGACGTTCGGAAGCTGAGTCACGTGCGCTACTTGTTGCGGGCAACCCGCAGCGACGGCTCGTACAGCCGCATGAAGTCGCGAGCGCTGTGTGTTGGCTGTGCAGCGACGGCGCGGCCGCAGTCACCGGCGACGCTATTGTCGTAGCCGGCGGAGAGCTCGCATGAACCGATCGACGGCGGCACTCGATCCTGAAACGCGACTTGCCACGAACGACCACGATTCTTTGCGTCTCTGGTTGCGCCTGTTCACCAGCACCGCACTGATCGAGCGGGAACTGTCGCTCAGACTCAAACGCGAATTCGACTGTTCCCTTTCTCGCTTCGATCTGTTGGCGCAACTGCAGCGCGCGCCCAACGGCTTGGGGATGACGGAATTGTCAGCACGTCTGCTCGTGACGGGCGGTAACATCACGTGGCTCGTGTCGTCGCTGCAACGCGACGGCCTGGTTTCACGCGGGCGTACTGCCGTCGACGGACGCGCGGTCCTTGTGCAACTCACTGCGGCCGGACGGCGTGCATTCGAAGCGATGGCACGTGCGCACGAAGTGTGGGTTACGGAGCTCTTGAGCGGCATCTCTCAACGCGATCGTCGCGCGCTCATCGCCACACTCGGCGGTGTCAAACAACGTGTCACAGAACAGATCACACAACGCCTCGCAAGCGAGGAGGATGCCACATGACTGAGCCGTCGAATGTCAGCGCACTTCGGCGCCGGCCACTGGCCGATTTCACGCCCGTGCATTTCAAGTGGGAGACGCACTGCGACGGCACGGTCGGCGTGGTGACGCTGAACCGCCCTGAGCGCAAAAATCCGCTGACATTCGATTCGTACGCGGAGCTGCGCGATCTCTTTCGCGCACTGGTGGACGCGAGCGGCGTACGCGCCATCGTGCTGACGGGCGCGGGCGGAAACTTCTGCTCCGGCGGCGATGTGTTCGGGATCATCGAACCACTCACGCGGATGTCTACACCGGAGTTGCTGGCCTTCACGCGCATGACGGGGGATCTCGTGAAGGCGATGCGCGCCTGCCCACAACCGATCATCGCCGCCGTGGACGGCGTTGCCGCAGGTGCGGGCGCGATCCTCGCGATGGCCTCCGATCTTCGCGTGGCGACCTCCGACACGCGCACCGCATTTCTCTTTTCGCGTGTTGGGCTTGCCGGTTGCGACATGGGCGCGTGTGCAATTCTGCCGCGCATCATCGGACAAGGTCGGGCGGCCGAGCTCCTCTACACCGGTCGCAACTTTTCAGCGGACGAAGGTGAACGCTGGGGATTCTGGAATCGTATCGTTTCGAGTGACACGCTGCTGTCCGACGCGCTCGCGTGGGCGGAGCAGCTCGCTTCGGGGCCCGTATTCGCGCACTCGATGACCAAGACCATGCTGTCGCAGGAGTGGAACGTGTCGGTCGATCAAGCGATCGAGATGGAAGCGCAAGCGCAGGCACTGTGCATGCAGACCAAGGATTTCCGTCGCGCGTTCGAGGCGTTCGCCGCCAGACAGTCACCTGTGTTTGAGGGGAACTGAGGTGGAGCCGTCATTCAGCAAACGACTGGCCCTGCCCTTTTTCGACGCCACGCACCGCGCATTGGCGGAGGCGTTGGACGCGTGGTGTCAGACACAGCCACCCGTCTCGCACCATGACTCCGATGCAGCGACGCGAGAATGGGTGCGCCGACTTGGTGCCGCGGGTTTCCTTGCGCATACCGTGCCGAGCGCATTCGGTGGCGCGCGTGCTGTGCTCGACTCACGTTCGCTTTGCGTTGCGCGCGAATCGTTGGCGTGGCACGACGGACTCGCTGACTTTGCCTTCGCGATGCAGGGGTTGGGTGCGGGTCCGCTCACACTCGAAGGGTCACCAGAATTGCAGGAGTTCTGGCTACCCAAAGTGGCGCGCGGCGAAGCGATTGCAGCGTTCGCGCTCACCGAGCCCGATGCCGGGTCGGATGTTGGCGCACTCAGCACGACTGCAGTTCGCGATGGGAATACGTGGGTATTGAACGGCACCAAGACGTGGATCTCAAACGGCGGCATCGCGGATTTCTACTGTGTTTTTGCCCGGACCGATGCGGCGGCGACCGGCGCCAAGGGAATCGGCGCATTCCTCGTCGCGGCCGACACTCCGGGGCTCACGATCGCTGAGCGGCTTGAAGTGATTGCGCCGCATCCGCTCGCGACACTCCGCTTCACCGATTGCCGTATCGGCGACGGCTGCAGACTTGGGCCACCTGGCGACGGATTCAAACTCGCGATGCGCACGCTCGACATTTTCCGCACTTCGGTGGCGGCGGCGGCGCTTGGCTTTGCCAGACGCGCGATCACGGAGGCGACCGCCTACGCTAATAGCCGTCGCATGTTTGGCGGCACATTAGCCAGTCAACCGGTCACCCAGAGCACAATGGGCACGCTGATGACTGAGTTCGATTCGGCCGCGTTGTTGACGGCGCGTGCTGCATGGATGCGTGACGTGGGAGGAGATCAGCGCGCGACCACTGAAGCAGCGATGGCCAAGCTGGCCGCGACGGAGTCGGCGCAACGGATCATCGATCAAGCGCTACAGTTGCATGGCGCGCGCGGCGTGCAGCACGGCACCGTCGTCGAGCGACTGTATCGCGAAATTCGCGCACTGCGTATCTACGAAGGCGCCAGCGAAGTACAGCGCATGATCATCGGACGCGCGGCGTTTGGAACGTCGTCAGCCAGCGCGAAGTGAAAATGTCAGTGCCGTTCATGCATCCGAGCGCGCACATAGACACGTTTGCGCGCGAGCAATTGCCATCCGTCGAGGAATGGCCGGAGCTCCTGCTTTCGCCGCCGTACACCTATCCGCCACAGTTGAATGTGGCCGAGTGTCTGCTGGATCGCGCCGTTGCGGAAGGCGATGGCGAACGAGCGGTGATTGTGAGTCAGGGTACGGACGGCGCTTGGATCGAGATGACCTATGCGACGCTCAAGCAGCGCGCGGATGCGCTCGCCCATGTGTTGGTGAGCGAAGCCGGGGTACTCCCGGGCCATCGTGTGCTGCTCCGCGGCTTCAATGGACCCGATATTGTAGTGGCGTGGTTTGCCGTGCTCAAAGTTGGCGCGATCGCGGTGACGACCATGCCGATGTTGCGTGCGACCGAGTTGCGTGTCGTGCTGCAACGCGCGCAGTGCCACCTCGCGCTGACCGATGCGCGTCTTATCGACGACATGGCACTGGCCGTTGACGGAATCGATGACGTCCGCGTTATGACATGGGGTGATACGCGCGAAGGCGATCTGCACGACCGTATGCGGCACTACCCGACACCGTTCACCTCGGTCGCAACTGCCTCGGACGATGTTTGCCTGATTGCGTTCACGTCTGGAACGACCGGCGTGCCAAAAGGATGCATGCACTTTCACCGCGATGTGATGGTGATGTGCGACGGTTTTTCGGCGCAGCTGCTCAAGCCTTCACGCGTCGATCGATTCATCGGCACACCACCGATTGCGTTCACGTTCGGACTGGGTGGTCTGGTCTGCTTTCCCATGGCGGCTCGTGCATCAACGGTGTTTCTCGAAAAGCCGTCTCCCGAATCACTACTTGATGCGATCGCGGCAACGCGCGCGACAATCACGTTCACGGCGCCGACGTTCTATCGGCACATGGCGCTCGCGATCGAGCAGCAGCGAGCACGGTTCGATACATCGTCGCTCAAACAATCCGTGTCCGCCGGAGAAGCGCTGCCCGCTGCCACCCGCGCGCACTGGCATTCGACGACCGGCATCGAGATGCTCGACGGACTCGGCGCCACCGAGATGATGCATATCTTCATCGCTGCCGCGGGTGCCGACGTGCGACCGGGCGCCATCGGGAAAGCGGTGCCGGGTTTCGAGATCGCCGTGCTCGACGATCAGCTGCAACCAGTGCCGACTGGCGAAGTCGGCAAGCTCGCAGTGCGTGGCCCGACAGGCTGTAGGTATCTCAACGACGTCCGCCAACGCGTGTACGTTCGCGACGGATGGAATCTCACGGGCGATACCGTCACGCTGGATGCCGATGGCTACGTCTACTTCAAAGCGCGCACCGACGATCTCATCATCACCAGCGGCTACAACATCGGTGCCCCCGAAGTGGAGGCCGCAGTGCTTCTGCATGACGCCGTCGCCGAATGCGCCGTGATTGGCGTCCCCGATGAAGCGCGTGGTCAAGCGGTAAAGGCGTTTGTCGTGCTCAAGCCCGGCCACATCGCGTCAGTTGAGCTTGCGTGCGCTCTGCAGGATCATGTGAAAAGTGTGATCGCGCCGTACAAGTATCCACGTCAGATAGCATTCGTTGACGCGCTACCAAAAACTGAAACCGGCAAGCTGCAGCGCTTCCGACTCAGAGAGCCGACGTGAGCGCGTTGCGCATGCACGAAACAGCAGCGCACGATATACGCGTGTGTTGAATCTGACCGACATTCACGTTTCATATGGAGCGACGCATGAATCACGCGCATGACGTGCTGCAGCCGCCCGACTGGCCGCGACCGCGCGGCTATGCAAATGGCATCGCAGCGCGAGGTACACAGGTCTTCGTCGCCGGCATGATCGGGTGGGACGCGTCTCAGCGGCTGGTGGGCGGCGGTTTGATCGCACAGACGGAACAGGCGCTCAAGAACATCCGCATGGTGTTGGCGCAAGCCAATGCCAGCCCAGGACACATGGCACGCATGACCTGGTATCTTACCGACATCGACGACTATCGCGCGCAGGGGCCAGCACTCGGCGCGGTCTACCGCGCAATCATGGGCACCAATTTCCCCGCTATGTCCGCCGTGCAGGTGACGGCACTCGCCGAGCCCGGCGCTGTTGTCGAGATCGAAGTCACGGCAGTGATTCCGGACTAAGGCTCGTCACGCACCAACCGTTGGTCGTTCGGGTGGCAAACTGCGATGCGTCAGCAATTCACTTCGGTGCCACAGCGTGCGACATCACGACCGCCAATAGTGCGACAACCTTCGCGGTGCGCACCATCGAAGGAATATCGGCGAATTCTCCCGGCTCACCACGAGCACCGCCACGTTCGCCGCCAAGGCCAATAGCGAGTGTGCCGCCACCGATCGCGACGTTCAGGTTGGACGACCCCGCGTTGCCAAGCTGCGGTGTGGCGCCGAGCGATTTTACGATTGAGACAGCGCTGGTAACCAACAACGAGTGTTCGGCGCCGGCGATCTGACCGCCCGCCGTCTGCTGCACGGCGCGCATGTCGAAGCGAGTGCCGGTTTCCTTCGAGACGGAATCGAGCACTGCGCGCACTGCAGACTCGTTGCGGGCGATTGTCGCCGCGTCGAGCGAACGGATATCGACCGAAAACCACGCACTATCCGGTTTGCGATTGAAGACGTCACCACCGCGAAGCATCGCGACGTTCAGCACCGTGCGCGATGATGGCGCGGGCTGCGGCAGACTCAAAATGCGATCGACCGCGCGCGCGATGCCGAGGTTCACGTTCGGTAGGCCACCGGTAAGCGTATGTCCGCCGGCGTTGTAGCCCCACACCTGCCACCAATGAATGCCGATGGCACCGTACGTGATTGAACGACCGTCGCCAAGTACGTCGACGAACGCATCGGCGCGATCGCGCCATTGCGCGTAAAGCGCTTTCATGCCGAGCAGTCCGGTCTCCTCGCGCGCGACAGCCGCGAAGACGATGTCATGCTCAGGCTGGACACCGACTTGAATGAGTGCGAGCGCCGCGCCGAGCATCGCCGCAGTCGTACTCGATGTGTTGGTGCCGGGTCCCATCACGCGATCACCGTCGACGTACGGCGCACGTGTCGCTCGCGCCTGATGTTCGGCAACTGGCGCCAGATCATCGAGTGTCGCAACAAATATCGTCACATGCTTCGCGGCGTCAGCGCCGCGTCCGCGGATACGACCAACAACATTCGGCACGGAATCGAGCACGACATCGGCGAGACCAATCGCGCGCATGCGCGCAGCCACCCATCGGGCGCGTTCATGCTCCACGCCCGACGGCGACCGGATGACTGCCATCTGTGTCAGATCGCGCGCCATGTCGGCACGACCCGCATCGATGGCCACGGTAATCCGCGCGGTGAGTGGCTGGGACGGTTGAGTCGATCGCTTCGGCGCCACTTGCGCGCCCACCGCTTGCGTGTTCACCGCTGGCATCGCGCCGGCGAATACCGCGAGTCCAAGTGCGATTGCGGTGGGTGTGGAGCGCGTACGAAGGAAGAGTGTCGACTTCACTTCGCCTTGCCCTGTTGCGCGACCCAGCCATCGACGCCGCGCAACAGCTGAAACGCGAAATCCACGACGCCGCGGTAGAACGCCGGGTCGATCTTGTCGGCATCATCGCCGGGCCGGTGATAATCGGGATGATCTTCGACGCCGAGGTAGAGGAACGGAATCTGCTTCGCGTGGAAGACCGCGTGGTCGGACGAAGTAGTCCAGTCGTCGTCAGGCTTGAGGCCTTTGGTGTCGTGCCCAAAACGAATCGGAACGGCGGCGTTGCGCGCGGCACGATCGGCCACCGGCTTGAGCAGTGGATAGTGCGATGTGCCACTCACCCAGAGGGCACGTCCGTCCTGACGACTCACCATGTCGAGACTGAGATCGAAGGCGATGCGGGCGAGCGGGATCGGCGGCGCGGCGATGAACGCGCGCGATCCCGGCATACCGACTTCCTCACCATCAAAGAATACCAGCAGCACATCATGATCGATGGGCTCGCGTTTCAGTCGTTCGGCAATGGTGAGCAGTGCAATGCAACCGGACGCATCGTCATCCGCACCGTTGTAGATCTGTCCGTTGCGGACACCGAGATGATCGTAGTGCGCGCTGATCACGATCGTCTGTCCACCTCCCGTCGTTCCGGGAATACGCGCGATGATATTTGCACCAAGCGTATCGGGGCCTCCGCCGCGCGGCGACAGCTTCACCGGTTGCTCGAAGCTTGTGCCCACCGGTTGCACGCCGATCGCCGTCAATTGTCCGATGATCCAGCGTCGCGCACGCTGCGATCCCACACTCCCTGCGTGTCGGCCTTCCATCGAGTCCGCCGATAGCACGGACAGTCGCGCCATCATCAGGCGTGTCACGCTATCTGTGGGCGTTGGGAAGCGGGACTGCGCGCAAGCGCTGCTTGTCGTCAGCCCGAGGAGCACTGCGACACCGCATGCGACTTGAACGGTGATGCGCCGTGAAAGTGGAGCCGTGCGAGTAAGAAGCGTCAGTCGATCGCGAGTTGCTTTCATCATGGACGAAGTGTGTTGATCAATTGTTGTACATCCGTTGGCCTGCCGTTGGACTTCCGCTGTACAGCTGACATCTCAACGCGGAACTGCCCGTACCGAATACCCACGACCGAAAACCGTCTACTGTATCCATACCCCAGCACGACCCGTGAGTCGCGCCGTAACCACGATCGCCTGCGACGACGTGTGTACGCTTACAATCCGCAACTCGCTGACGCTGCTGCCGAGTGCGATCCCATTCCCTACCGGTCCATTCAATTTGCGCAGCAGTTCAACTCGAATGGAGTCGAGCTGCGCACCAAGCGGAACACGCCCTCCCATCGTTGCCCGCCGCACTGCCCGCGCCACGAGTGGTGCGCCAAGCGTCGCCTTCACACGCGAGAGTGCACCCTTGCTGGCCAGATTCCAGTCGAGATCGTCGAGTCGCAATTCCCGTGTCGTCGCGTCCCATCGCAACCGCGAAATCAGCGTCAGCGAACCACGAATCGATCCGGACACCTGCAGCTCTACGGCGACGCTGTCACCCAGTCCGCGCACCGTCACGCTGTCCACTTTCACGCTTCCAGTCGCCGTTTCGGCTACGAGAAGCGCGGTCGCGCGCCGCTGCACTTCAGTGAACGGAAGTTCGACAGTGATCGGCACGTCGAAGTTCGCCGGCGCCTCACCTAATGCGAGCGCCGGCAACGCGCGCTGCGACATTCTTGGCTTGTCGCCCGCCACCACCCTCGGCCGCGCGTACAACACAATCGCCGTCTGAATACTCGGCCCGTTCGATGTGAACGGCGTCACGCGCACCGCTTCCGGCTCCAGCGTGAGCCAGAGCGAGTTGGTGGAATCGAGTGCCGTCGGTTCGAGAAAGCTGCGCCAGAGTGAATCAGCCAGGATGCGCATATCGGCGACCCGGGGGATCGCCGTATCAGCCTGTGCTGCGAAATCGGCGAGCTGCTGGTTGAGCACCTTTTGCAGCGTCGACGTCGCGTTCACGCCGAGTACGGTCACAAGACATGGGTCGAGCAGCGTCGCGGTTGCCGTCGAATTGCGTGCGCCGATGCGCCAATCGCGTCGCCAGAAAAGCGTGGTGCTCAACGAAAGCGTCGCTCGACGCATTGCCTCGGCCCCGTAGCCGCAGCTCGCAACACGCGCTACACCAACAACGCCAAGCTGCGCGCGATAGCCGAGTTTCGTATCGATAAACAGTCTGTCCGCTGCACCGTGAAGCGTGAGTGAGTCGCGTCGATAGACGTACTGGTGGCACACCAGGCCGCCGACGACAGTGCATGCCGCCTGATCGAGCGAGTCGCGAACGGGGAAGAGCGAGTCGAGCGAGGGACGGAGCGACCGGAGGACGTAGGTGACGTGCACTGGCACGACCGCGAGCCCCGACGCCGCGGCGGGCGGCTGCGCGACCTGCAGTGGCGTGGGGTTTGTGCCGGCAACCGTGTTGCTGCCAGTGTTCCTGCCAGTGTTCCTGCCAGTGTTCCTGCCAGTGTTCGTGGCACAGCCTCCAGTGACGCCGACCATGCCGTAAACCGCGCCGGCGACTAGCGTGTATGCGAACCGCAGCGCTCCCGACGCTCGCGCAAATCGCCCCAACAGACGCCGCCGCTCCCTCTCCGGAACTCTTCCCATGCGCTCTTCATCCACCATTCGTGTCGTCGCCCTCGGCATGCTGACCGGGATCACTCTTTTCGCCGCAGCCCCGGTTGCTGTACACGCCCAAGGTGGAATGGGTGGCATGGGCGGTGGACGTCGCGGCGGTGGGATGGGCGGCCCGGGCATGGGCGGTGGTAGCCGTCGGACGCCCGCTGCGATCGTCAAGGAGAATCTCGAGAAGAACGATCCGATCGCGTTTTTGCTCGATCGGAAGAAACCGCTGACGTTGACCGACCCTCAGAAGGATTCGCTCAAGGCATTCCGCAAAGAAATGCAGCACATGCAGGAACCGCTGTTCAAGGACATGGAGAAGATCTTCGCCGATGAAGCGCAGCAGGGCGGCGGTGGGCAGGGCGGCGGCCGCCGCGGCGGTGGGATGGGCGGCGGACGAGGGATGGGGGCAATGCTTCCCGACACCGCCAGAGTGATTGTCGCGCGACTGACGGACATTCAGGACGCCTTTCGCGACCGCGCACGGGCGCAGTTGAACGGCGGACAACGTCACATCGCCGACTCGATCATGACGGCATTGCTCGACGAGGAGCGAAAGAGGAGCGAAGAGGAGCGCGCCGGGCGTCGCGACCGGAACTGACGGCGCTGCGCCTCGATCAGCTGAACGCGCACATCACTACCACGCGCGTTCAGTGCCTGTCCAGTCGAAGAAACCTCCGGACTTGTCTTTCGGCAGACGCTCGGTCACGCTGAGCATTCCGAGTGCGGCGTCGCTGATCGGCACGAGAAACGACGGACCATCGGGCGTGGTCGCATAGTTTCCTGGATTGCTGATGCACACCGTGATCCGCTCTTCGGCCAGGTCGTTCGCTAATGCGCGTGTGAGCATGTGCAGCGCGGCCGCACTGCTGCAGCGTGCGTAGTCACCGCCCTGCGTCTTTCCGGCGAGTGAACCGAGCCAGGTGCTCACTACCAGAATGCGGGCGCCGTCGCCGAGTATGAGCCAGGGGAGTAGTGTGCGCACCAGCATCACCGGCGCGACGGCATGCCGGCGATAGTGTTCGACGAGACCCGTGGCCGACATCGTGCTCAACGTCTCGTCGCGTTCTGCGTCGGCGAGCCTATCGTGCGGCCCCGGTTCGGCAGGTGCGATGATCAGCAAGTCGAGCGAGTTGGTCAGCTCCTGGAGCACCGGCATCACTTCGGCGACACTCGCTGCGTCGGCCGGATCAAGCGCGATGAGTTCAAGCCCGGAGAATTCAGCGCGCAGATCGGCCAAGACCGGAACTCGCGCGGGATTGCGGGCTGCGGCGTACACCTTGTCGCCGCGCAACAGACACTGACGCACCAGCTCAACGCCAAGTGGACGCGCAGCGCCAGTCACCAACGTGCGGCGTGCAGATGGCGACATCATGCGTTCCCGACCGATGTTTGGAGTAACACGCGCTCGACAGCTGCGACATTGGCGTCGATTTCAATCGGTCGATTGGCCTGTGCGAAATCGGTGCGTGTCTGGTGCAACTCGACAAGCATCCCCGGGTCCTTGAGCACGTGCCCGGTCAGGACGGCGACGACGCGATCAGTGGGGCCGATGACGCCTTCCGCAACGAGCTTGCGAACACCGGCAACGCTCGCGGCGCTCGCGGGTTCGCAACCCACACCGGCCGCATCGATTGCGACTTTCGCATCGATGATTTCGTCGTCAGTGCACGAGAGCACGATGCCGTTCGTTTCGCGGATTGCGCGTACACCGCGATCCCACGAGGCCGGGTCGCCGATGCGAATGGCCGTCGCGATGGTTTCGGCAGCGACGGTATAGCGCGTTGCAAAGGCTTCGCGATAGCTGCGTGCGAACGGCGCCGCCCCCGCCGCCTGCACCGACACAATACGCGGCATCTTGTTGATCAATCCCAACGCATACGCTTCACGCAGTGCTTTGCCAAACGCCGCCGTGTTGCCAAGGTTACCGGCCGGAAGCACAATGAAATCGGGCGCATCCCATCCAAGCTGCTGCAGCAGCTCGAGCACGATCGTCTTCTGCCCCTCAACGCGCCATGGATTGATCGAGTTGAGCAGATAAATCCCGAGCTCCCGCGATGCGTTCTGCACCAGGCGCAGACATTCATCGAAGTCGCCGCGCACCAGCAGCGTGCGCGCACCGTACGCCAGCGTCTGCGCGAGCTTCCCCATCGCAATCTTTCCGGCCGGCACGAATACGAGTCCCGGAATCCCGGCTTGTGCTGCATACGACGCAAGTGCCGCTGACGTGTTGCCTGTCGACGCACACGCAACGGCGGTTGCACCAAGGCGCACAGCCTGTGTCACGCCAACCGTCATGCCGCGATCCTTGAACGAGCCCGTCGGATTGTGTCCTTCGTGCTTGATCAGCAACCCTTCCACGCCGCTGTATTTCGAGAGTGCTGCGCGCGACAACAGCGGCGTGTTGCCTTCAGGATGACTGGTGATTGACGCACCGGCATGGGGCATCACAATCTGCCCAAAGCGCCACACGCCCGACGGATGACCGACCGGTTGCGCGCAACAGTGTTGCGCAAAGCTCGCCTGCAACGCCTCGCCGCTCATCACGGTGCCAGCCGCATCGGTGGGCCGCGCATGCAACACTTCAAGCAAGCTGCCACACTGGGGGCACGCTGGCGCGGCATCGGTCTCGCTCAAAAGATGCGCACAACTCGCGCACCGCTGCACGCTCGCCCTGCCCGGCGCCAGAAAAAGATCCTCCGCGGTCGCATAGGAACCAAGATGCGCGCGTTCGTCCGAGTGCAGACTATTCACGTGTGCCCTCACTTCGGTGCGAGCTGCAGGATGTCGTTCAGCACGCCGGCTGCAGTAACGGCCGGACCCGCGCCCGGACCCGTGATGACCAGCGGGTGTTCGCTGTACCGTCTGGTCGTGAACACGATCTGATTGTCGGTACCCCGCAAACCGGCGAGCGGATGCGACGTAGGTACCGCGCGCAACCCGACTTGCACACGACGCGCAGTTGCAAGCAATACGTAGCGCAATACGCGCTCCTGTTTTTGCGCTGCCGCCTGACGCGCTGCCCACGCCGCGTCCTGCTGATCGAGGCGCGCGAGGAATGTGGTCAGTGGCAGTTTGCGATACGCCACAGGCACCAGCGATTCGACCGAGACGTCGCTGAGTTCGCCCTTGAAGCCAAGCAGTCGCGCGAGAATGAGCGCCTTTCGGGCGACGTCCATACCTGAGAGATCGTCGCGCGGATCGGGCTCAGTGAAACCCAGGCTCATCGCCTTGCGCAGCGTGACGCTGAACGGTTCGCCGCGACCGATACCGGTGAGCAGATATCCAAGCGTGCCCGACGTGCACCCTTCGATGCGCAACACCTTGTCGCCCGTCTCAACCAACTTCGCGTACGAGTCCATCACCGGCAGGCCGGCACCGACTGTCGTTTCGTGCAGAATGCGTCGCCCATGCTTTTTGGCCAGCGCCTGCAACGCCTCAACTTCATGCAATGGTGCAGACAGCGGTCGTTTGTTGGCAAGCACAATGTCCATCCCGGCATGCAACGCCGTGCGCAGCGCCGGCAGCGTTTCGTTGGCCGTGAGATCAGCGACGACCGGATGCACCAACGCGTGCTTTGCAATGTGCGACAGCGCTTCGCTCGCCGTCGCTGCGTGTCCGCCGTCAAACTCCGCGAGCGGACGGCCTTCCGCCTTCTTGTCAGCAAGCATCGCCAGCTGACGCGCCGGAATTCCCTGCGGCGCGAAGACGTAGCCGCTCCGGTCGATCAGCGCGACGATGTTCGGTCGCACGCGCGTCTTCACACGCGGCAGCATGCGCACCAGTTCACGACCGATGAGACCAAAACCCAGCACGACAACATCGATGCGATCGGCCTGGCGAATACCACCGCCACCGATCTTGTCCATCTGAAATTCATCGTGGACGCCGCGCGCGGCCGTCTCCGCATCACGCGCGGCAATAACGACAGAAATGTTGAGCTCCGACGACCCCTGCGCGATCGCGACGATGTTCACGCCATGATCGGAGAGCGCGCGAAACATTCTGGCCGCAATGCCGGGCGTGCCCGCCATACCGAGTCCGACGACGGCGAGCATCGCCATCCCCAACTGCACGTCAACGCCTTCGAGTTCCCGCCGCGATAGCTCCACCGAGAACGCCGTCTCAAGCGCAAGGCGCGCATCGGCTGCACGCTCCGCTGGCACGCACAAGCAGATCGAATGCTCCGACGACGCCTGTGAAATCATCGCGACGTTGATCTGCGCTGCATGCAACGCTGCAAACGTGCGCGCCGAAATACCGGGCACGCCCAGCATGCCGTTGCCGGTCACCGTGACGAGCGCCTGTCCACGAATCACCGACAGCGCCTTGACCGGGTAGCGCGTCAGCGTGCGACGCATCGACACTTCGGTACCGACCGCCGTCGGATCGGCGAATGGACGCACAAAGACCGGAATCCGCATCCGCGCCAACGGAATCAGCGCGCGCGGCTGCAGCACCTTTGCGCCGTAGTACGCCAACTCTGCGGCCTCACGCACATTCAGCTGGGGGATGATGCGCGCCGTCGGCACGAGCCGGGGGTCGGTGGTCATCAGTCCGGGAACATCTTTCCAGAGCGTGATCCGTTCCGCGCGCAGCGCGCGTCCAATCACGGTCGCGGTAAGGTCGCTGCCGCCGCGACCAAGCGTGACCACGGCACCGTCGGGCGACGCGCCGACAAAACCCGGCACCACGGGAATAGTCTTCCGACGCAACATCGGCAACAGACGCGCTCGGACGGCGCGGTCGGTCGTAGGCAAATCGGGAAACGCACCGCCAAAGTTTCCGTCGGTCAGAATCAGTTCGGGCGCATCGACATACTCGGCGCTCACACCGCGCGCCTGCAACCCGGCCACCACCAGCCGCGCCGACAGCTGCTCACCGCGGGCGACGATGAAGTCGCGCGTGCGCGGCGTGAGTTCGCGCAGACTCGACACACCGTGCAGCAATGTACGCAAATCGACAAATGCGCTTTCGATTTCAGTCAGCATCGCCTGGCGGGCGCGTACACCGCTGACGATCGCCGATGCCACATCGCGATGCAGACGATGCACGACCGCCATCTGCGTGTCGACGTCGCGTTGATCGCCGGCCAGCGCAACATTCGCCAGCGAAAGCAGACTGTCGGTCACACCGGCCAGCGCGGATACCACGGTCACCAGTCGCGTTCGACGAGGCGCGACGATGATACCAATGGCATGCTTGACGGCGGCGGCGTCGGCGAGCGACGCACCACCGAACTTGTACAGCTCGACGGAGTGCTGGCGAGGCGGCATCAATGACCAAATCGGGGGAGCGACCCTCCCGCATAGAGGGTTGCTTCTCGCAGGTTAGTCCCGGACCGTCGGCCTGTCCACACCTGCGCGCTCATGCGTACCTTTCATCCCGAGAATCCTTCGGCACACCACACCGGCGTGCCGTATTCCCGTTCGTCGAACTGACATGACCGCTTCCGCAACAGTGACACCCACACCGCCGACGCCTTCGTTGGCTATCACACCGCCCGTTCCAGATCGTCTGGCGGGGCTCGCGCAGTTGGCGAACAACCTCGCCTGGAGCTGGAACCGCGACGCGCGCGCACTCTTCCGCGAAATCGACGACACGCTGTGGAACCGCCTGCATCACAACCCGGTGGTAATGCTGCAGCAAGTCGATCCGGCGCGGCTCGAATTGCTCGCCAACGACACCGCGTTCTGCGCCCGGTACGATCGCGCGATGCAGTGGCTGGCCACTGAAAAATCCGACGAGCACACCTGGTACTCGCGCACCTTCCCTGAACTGCGCGGAAAACCGGTCGCCTATTTCTGCGCCGAGTTTGGCATTCACAATTCAGTACCGATTTACTCCGGCGGACTCGGCGTCCTGGCCGGTGACCATCTCAAGACTGCGTCTGATCTCGGCGTGCCACTCGTGGCCGTCGGCATTCTCTATCGCAACGGCTACTTCGATCAACGCATCACGCCCGACGGTTGGCAAGAAGATTCGGACGTCCGCTTTCCGTTGAGTTCAGTGCCGATCACGCAGGTGCCTGGTCCGAATGGCCAGTCGCACCTCGTCACGGTGAACACGTTCGGCCGCGACATCAACATTCGCGTCTGGAAACTCGAAGTCGGACGCGTGCCGGTGTATCTGCTCGACTCCGATCTGCCGGAGAATCATCCCGACGATCGCCCGCTGTTGTCCAAGCTCTATTCCGGCGGGCCAGCGATGCGGCTCCGTCAGGAATGGCTGCTCGGCGTTGGCGGTGTGCGCGCCCTGCGCGCGATGGGCATCGAGCCGGCGGCGTGGCATGCGAACGAAGGACACGCGGCGTTCATGATGGTCGAGCGCGTGCGCGAACTGTGCGTCGCCGGCGTTCCGTTCACTGACGCGATCAAGCAGGTGCGTAATCGCAGCGTGTTCACCACGCACACGCCGGTTCCCGCCGGGCACGACCAGTTCGGTGTGCAGGAAGTAGTGCAGTGTGCCGGTGGCATGTGGAAGGAGATGGGGATCGATGCGCAGACGTTCGTTCGACTCGGCTATCACCCCGAAGTTGGCTCCGGCATGTTCCACATGACCGCAGCGTCGATTCGCATGTCGCGCCGTGTGAATGCTGTCTCGCGTCGTCACGGCATCGTCACACAGGAACTGTGCAAGCCCCTCTGGCCCAATCGTCCAACCGAAGAGGTGCCAGTTGGCTACATCACCAACGGCGTGCACCTCGCGACGTGGATGGCCAGCCCCATGATGCGCCTGCTCGACCAGCACCTCGGACCGTGGTGGGGACACACGAATGATCCAAGTGTCTGGGAGCAAGTGCTGTCGATGGACGACGAAACACTCTGGTTCACGCACCAGCGTCTCAAGCACACGCTCATGCGTCGCGTACGCGAAGAAGCGCGCCGTGCATTCGCCGAGCGTACGCTCGATACGGCGCAGTTGGTCGGAGCGGGTCCGCTGCTCGACCCGCATGCACTCACGATCGGCTTTGCACGCCGCTTTGCCACGTACAAGCGCGCCGACCTGATCTTCAATGACGTTGAACGTCTGCGCGCCCTGGTGACGGACAGCGCACGTCCGGTGCAGATCGTTTTTGCGGGCAAGGCGCACCCCGCGGATAATCCCGGCAAGCAGGTGCTGCAGAACGTCTATCAGTTCACGCGTGACCCGCGCTTTGAAGGACGCATCGCGTTCGTCGAAGACTACGGCATGCACCTCGCACATTTGCTCGTGCAGGGCGTCGACGTGTGGATGAACATGCCTCGCGTGCCGATGGAAGCGTCGGGCACCAGTGGCATGAAGGCCGCGCTCAACGGTGTCCCGCAATTCTCCACGATCGACGGCTGGTGGGAGGAAGGGTACGAAGGAAACAACGGCTGGGCGATCAATCCGTCCGAAGACAGCGACGATCGTTCCATTCCGGCTACGCGGCTCTACGAGCTGCTCGAGCAGGAAGTCGTTCCCAAGTATTACGAGCGTGACGCGGTGGGGCTGCCGCGCGGTTGGCTCATGATGATGAAGAACGCGATCCGTGTTGCCGGTCAGCACTTCACTGCACGTCGCATGGTCGAGCAGTACGCGAAGAATTATTACGCGCCTTCAATCCTCGGCGACGTGCTGCCCGACGATCCGCCAATCTCCTGAACTTCCTCTTCCGTCCACTTACACCCCCGACGTTCGCGCGATGACTTCAGTTGCCAGACCCACGCCGAATCTTGGTGCGCCGGTCGTTGGACCCCACAGCGGTTCCACGCAGACGATCGTCCACATCGCGGCAGAGTACACGCCCTTCGCACGTACCGGTGGTCTCGCCGAAGCGGTGATGGGTTTGGCCGAATATCAGGTGAAAGCCGGTGCAACGGTGGTCGTCTTCGTGCCGCTGTACCGGTCGGTTCGCGATTTCGCTCCCGACCTCGCTCCACTCGGCCGACCGATCCGCGTGGAACTTGGCTTTCGTAGCTCCGAGGTGCGCTTCTTTCGCGAAGTGCACCCTGCGCCGGGGCCCAAGGTCGTCTTCGTCGACATCCCCGAGTACTTCAATCGCTCCGGCCTGTACGCCGAAAACGGTCGCGACTACGCAGACAACGCGCGACGCTTTGCGATGTTTTCTCGCGCGGTGCTGGACGGAATTCCGCGTCTGATTCAGGGGCCAGTCCTCATTCACGCGCACGACTGGCACACGTCACTCGCGCTGTTGTACATGCGCAGCTACGGCGATCTGCGCGAAAAGTTCGCCGGCACGCCGACGGTGCTGTCGGTGCACAACGCAGGCTATCAGGGACACTTCCCTGCCTCGATGCTCAACGAGTGCGGTATCCCCCCCGAGCTCTATGATTTTCGCTACGTCGAGTGGTACGACCGTATCAACTTGCTCAAGGCCGGGCTCACCTTCGCCGACATGGTGGTCACGGTCAGCCCCACACACGCTGTGGAGCTGCGGACGCCGGGTGGCGGCTTCGGCCTGCAGGAAGTGTTTCAGTGGCTTGGCGAGCGCTTTACGGGCATTACCAATGGCATCGATCAGACCGTGTGGAATCCGGAGACCGACGATCAGATCACGGCGAACTATTCGCGCGCGAATCCGACCGACAAGGCCAAGTGCAAAACCGCATTGCAGCGTTTGTTCGGGTTACCCCAGCGGCGCCGCACACCGCTGATCGGAATGACCGGGCGCCTCGTGACGCAAAAGGGACTCGACCTCATCCTCAATTCGTATCTCGTCTGGAATCTCGACGCGCAGTTTGTCTTTCTTGGCGCGGGTGAGAAAAAGTATGAGAATGCGCTCTCACAACTCGCCGCGGCACGTCCGCGTCATGTTGGCGTGCAACTGGATTTCACCGACCGGCTCGAACACCGCCTGATGGCGGGCGCCGACATGTTCCTCATGCCGTCGCAGTACGAACCGTGCGGGCTCACGCAAATGCGCGCGCAGCGGTACGGTGCGCTCCCGATCGGCCGGTTGGTCGGGGGCATCGCTGACACCGTCGAAGATGACGTGACCGGATTTCTCTTCGAGGATTTCCGCGCCGGGGCGCTCGACTGGGCCATGTCGCGCGCACTGACGCGCTTCGCCGAACGCGAGCAGTGGGAGCCGCGCATGCAGACGGCGATGGGTCGCGACTTTGGTTGGGGCCTGTCCGCCGAGCGCTATGCCGAGGTGTATCGTCGCGCCACGTCGATTGCGAAGCAGCGCAGCTGATCAGATTCTGATCGCGCGTCCGCTCAACCTGATTCCCTGACAACGATGTCGACAGTGCAGCAATCGGTGGTCGTGCACGCGCACTGCTATCAGCCCCCGCGCGAAGACCCGTGGCTCGAAGTGGTGGAAGCCGAACCGTCGGCGTCTCCTGATCACGACTGGAACGCGCGCATCGATCGTGAATGCTACGCGCGACTTGGCGTCGCAGAATCGCGCCGACGTGACAAGCGTGCAGCGCCACGCGATCCCGATGCACGGTCCGGCTTGTCCCGTATCGTCAACTTGTACGGGTGGTGTTCGTTCGATGTCGGCGCAACACTCTGCGAATGGCTCGAGACAGAAGCGCCGCACACACTCGCCGCGATGCAGGCCGGCGATGCGGCAAGCGTGCACCGGTGGGGGCACGGCAACGCGATCGCCGCGCCGTATCATCATGTAATTCTGCCGCTCGCATCGCGTCGCGATAAGGTCACCGAAGTCCGCTGGGGGATTGCCGACTTCCGCAAACGGTTCCGGCGCGATCCTGAAGGCATGTGGATACCCGAATGCGCCGTCGACGACGAGACGCTCGACGTGCTCGCACAGGAAGGCATTCGGTTCACGATTCTCGCACCGTATCAGATTCGCGGCGCTGAAGGCACGCATGGCATGCCCGTGCGTTGGCGCGGCACGAGCGGGCGCGAGCTCGCGATCCTTCCCTACGATGGCAATCTCGCCGGCGAAGTCGCATTTGGTGGACTGCTGCGTGACGCAACGACGCTCGCCAATCGGCTCGCACGCCCGGAAAGCATGCACGATGGCATCACCCGGTGCACGACCCTCGCGACCGATGGCGAAACGTTCGGTCACCACCATCGCGGCGGCGACTCGACGTTGGTCGATGCGTTCGTACAAATCGCCGATCGACGCACGGGCCTGGTGACCAACCCGGCGGCCCTCGTCGCCAACAATCCGCCGTCAGTCGAGATCACACTCGTCTCGCCGTCCGCATGGAGCTGCGCGCACGGCGTCGAACGGTGGCGCAGCAACTGCGGCTGTCGGCTGGATGGCACTCGTCCGCCAGCACAGGAATGGCGTGGACCGTTGCGGGACGCACTGGTGGTTCTCGCAGATCACTGCCATGACGTGTTCGCACGCGAGGCCCAACACCACTTCCGCGAAGACCCATGGACGGTGCGCGATGCATACGGCACGGTCGTTGGCCAGGACGGCGAAGCGCTCGAAACATTCGTTCGTGCGCACCTCGCCGATCACCGCACGGCGCTCGATGCGCAGCGGGCCCGGGAACTGCTTGAACTCGAGCGTGCCACACTCCGCATGTTCACCTCATGCGCATGGTTTTTCGATGACGTCGATCGCATCGAGACCCGCCAGGTACTTCGCTATGCTGCCCGCGCACTCGAGCTGTCCGGCCAAGCGCCGTACCTCACGCCCAAGTTGGTGCACGCACTCGAAGCGGCACGCGGCAGCACGCCCGGCTCCGGCTCCGCGAGCGATCTCTTTGTACGAGAAGCGCTGCCGCATCGCGACGCTGCATGGAGTGTCGCGGCCGCCGCGATCGCCTGCGCATCGCTCGGCGTTCATCACACACTCGTTGCCTGCTACGACGTGCAGCTGCGGCGGTCCGACAGTGCGTGGGAAGCCACTGTCACCCATCGTCGCACCGGGCATTCGGCGCTGCTCACAGGATACGCAATTGGCGCGGGCCCGGCGCTCACCGTCTGCGTGACGCAGGTGGACGTGGCCGATGGCGCGTCGCACGAAATCCCGATTTACGAATTCCCGGAATCACTCGCGCGCGAGCTGCTCCGTTCATTTGCCAACACCGACGACGCCCTACACGTAACGGCGGTCGTTCACCGCGGCAGCGGCGCGTGATCGCTGCCGCGCGGACGTCCAAAGCGTGCTCGACCCGCGCGCACAAAGACGCTCAACAGCAACAACGCGACAGCGATAAGCGCGACGACGGGGAGCAAGATCGAAAGCGCTGACAGCACGATCGCGCCGACGAGTTCACCAAAGCTGACGATCGGGTTCGCGAGCCCGCCGGTGAAAATTCCCGACTTCACGCGCGCGAGCACCGACGCGCC
>JBKJTE010000142.1:0-15863 GCA_046590495.1 Gemmatimonas sp.
GCACCAGCTGGGCACCGGTAACCGACGGACAGATTCGCAGCTCCTCAGTCGGTGCGGTCGCGGTTGCCGAGTCGAATCCCGATGTCGTGTACATCGGCATGGGCGAGACCGAGTTGCGCGGCAACATCATGCAGGGCGACGGTATGTATCGATCCACGGATGCCGGCAAAACGTGGGCGCACATCGGACTGGCGAACACGCAGGCCATTTCGCGCGTCCGCGTTGATCCGGTCGATGCCAATCGCGTCTACGTCGCGGCACTCGGCCATCCCTACGCACCAAACAACGAACGCGGCATCTTCCGCACGACAGATGGCGGCAGGTCGTGGTCGAATATTCTGTTCCGCAACAGCGGCACCGGGGCGGTGGACTTGGTGCTCGATGCCAACAATCCACGCGTCCTGTACGCCACGCTGTGGGACGTGTACCGCCGACCTTGGACCCTCTCGAGCGGGGGCGAAGGATCGGGATTATTCAAGTCGACGGACGGCGGCGATAGCTGGACCGAACTCACGCGGAATGTCGGGCTGCCGCGCGGCGTGCTTGGGAAAATCACCGTTGCCGTGTCCGGCGCGGACAGCCGTCGGGTGTGGGCCAACGTGGAAGCAACTGACGGCGGGTTGTATCGCTCGGATGATGCGGGTGTCACGTGGAGCCGTGTGAACGCAGGACGCAATCTCTGGCAGCGCGCCTTCTACTTTCTGCGAATGACCGCGGATCCGAAAGACCCGGAGACGCTATACGTCCTCAACTTTCTGCTCGAGAAATCGACGGACGGTGGCAAAACATTCAAGGCGATCGACACGCCGCATTCAGACCATCACGATTTGTGGATCGATCCGGGCAATCCGTCTCGGATGATCGAAGCCAACGACGGCGGCGCTATTGTGTCGGTAAATGGCGGTCGCACGTGGACCGGTGAGCGGTACCCTACAGCGCAATTGTATCGTGTGGTGACCACCGACGAGATACCGTATCACGTCTGCGGTGCGCAGCAGGACAACACGACGGTGTGTGTGCCGAGCGACGGTGGAATGCTTGCACCACCGGGAGGGAAACCGGGCGATTGGTTCTATGACGTGGGCGGCGGCGAGAGTGGCGATATCGCACCAAAGCCCGGTGCGCCCGACATTTTCTATGCGGGCGCGACGAACACGCTATCGCGCTATGATCGCCGTACCGGACAGTCGCGCGACGTGCAACCGCAGCCGCGGATTGTGATGGGCGAGCCGGCATCGGCGATGCCGGAGCGCTGGAACTGGACGTATCCCTTGGCCGTCTCGCGCGTGAATCCGCGCGTGTTGTACGCCGGCTCGCAGCATGTGTGGAAGACGGTGGACGAGGGCAAGAGCTGGCGCAAAATCAGTCCGGATCTCACGCGCGCTGACGCGCTCACGATGGGAAACAGCGGTGGCCCGATCGTGCTTGATCAGGACGGACCGGAGATTTACGCCACGATTTTCACGATTGCGCCGTCGCGACGCGACACGAATACCATTTGGACCGGCTCGGATGACGGACTGGTGTACGTCACGCGCAACGGTGGCAAGAGTTGGCGCAATGTGACGCCCCGCGATTTGCCACCCAACACGCGCGTGAGTCGCGTTGATGCATCGCCGCACCGTGCCGGGGCCGCGTATGTCGCCGCCGAACGACATCAAATGGACGACCGCTCCCCGTATGTGTGGCGAACAGACGACTACGGTGCGAGCTGGACGCGCATTGCCGATGGTATCGCACCGGACGACTTCGTGCGCGTGGTGCGCGAAGACCGTGTGCGAGCAGGCCTGTTGTTCGCCGGCACCGAACACGGTGTGTATGTGTCGTTCGACAACGGTGCGCGTTGGCGTTCGCTCTCGCAGAATCTGCCGGACGTGCAGGTGTCCGACTTGGTTGTTGAAATGCGTGATCTCGTGATCGCGACGCACGGGCGCTCGTTCTGGGTGCTCGACAACATCGCGCCGTTGCGACAACTCACCGCCGCGACGCTGGCTGGAACCGACACGCGCGCGCTGCAGCTGTATGAACCGGCGCGAGCCATTCGCCGTGTGTACGCGGCCGACATCGACTATCAGCTCGCTACGGGCGTGGACAGCGTGCGCATCGACGTCGCAGACGGCGACGGACGGCTGGCGCGGTCATGGCGCGACGGTCCGCGCGGCCCTGGCCTGTACCGAAGCTCGTGGGACCTCCGATACACCGGCGCCACGGTGTTCCCAGGCATCGTACTCGAGGGTGGAGATCCCAGGCGTGGCATGTGGGCGCCACCGGGACGCTATCAGGTACGTCTCACCGCATATGGGAAAACCGGGGTGGTACGCGCCGCACAACTGTTGACGGTGGTGAAAGATCCTCGACTCACCGATATCTCCGACGAGGACCTGCGTGCGCAGTTCGCCCTCGCGCAGCGCATCCGTGACAGGGAGAGCGCGGCCAACGAAACCGTGATACGCATTCGGGCCATTCGCGAGCAGCTACAAGTGCGAATGGCACGCGATACGATTGGGCTGGCGCGAAACATGACGGCACCAATCGTTGATGCCGCCGCGCTGTTCGTCCGCAACATCAGCGACGTGGAGCAGGCGATCTATCAGGTCAAGAATCAGAGTCCGAAGGACAAGATCGCCTTTCCAATTCGTTTGAACGATCGCCTCACCGGACTCCGTAGCAATCTTGAAAGCGGCGACGAGCGTCCAACCGCGGCGCACCTTCGTGTGTACCTCGAACTGTCGCACGAACTGGATGTACAGCTCGGCAATCTCGAACTGGCGTTGCAGCGCGACTTGGCGGGATTGAACAACGCGCTTCGCGCCGCGGGTCTCGCGCCGATCGTGGTCACCCCACGAGTGCCGGTTTCGTGAGCCGTTAGTGTGCGTATCGGGTGATCATCACCGGCGCCTGATAGGCGGTGCCTGCGTATGCGGCGGTGGATGGCCCTCGATCGCGGCGACTAGCCGTTCTTGAGCAATGCCAGCAGCTTGCGCGCCGCTTCGGCCGACGACGCCGGGTTTTGGCCAGTCACCAACTTGCCGTCGGTCACGACGAAAGAAGCCCAGTCGTCGCCTTTGTGATAATTGCCGCCGTTGGCCTTCAGCATGTCCTCCACTAGGAACGGCACGACGTCGGTCAGTCCCGCGCCCGCTTCCTCGGTATTGGTAAAGCCGGTCACGTTCCGCCCGAAGACAAGCGACTTGCCGTCGGTGCCTTTGACGTGTTTGAACACCGCCGGCGCGTGGCACACTGCGCCAATGGGACGGTCGCTTACGGCGAACGCCTCGATCATTTTCCTGCTGTCCATGTCCTCGGCCAGATCCCAGAGTGGACCATGGCCACCGGGATAGAAGATCGCGTCGAAGCCGTCGGCTGATACCGTGGACAACACGACCGTATGCGCCAACGCGTTCTGCGCGAAAGTGTCGTCCTTGAATCGCGTGGTGTCTGCGGTCTGTGCGTCTGGCTTATCGCTGGATGGATCGAGCGGTGGCTGTCCACCCTTGGGCGACGCCAGCGTGATTTCGGCCCCAGCGTCCTTGAAGACGTAGTACGGCGCGGCGAATTCCTCGAGCCAAAACCCGGTCTTTTTACCGGTGTCGCCGAGTTGGTCGTGCGACGTGATCACCATGAGAATTTTCATCGGTCTTCTGCCTGTCAAAGAGGTGTATTCGTGTGTCGATTCGACGCTGTGCGATCCAATCGCCCCTCTGCGTAGCGAACTCCGGATAGACATTGCCGAACGCGTTGAAGACGATGACACCGCACATCGTCATTGCCCGCCGTTGTGTCGCCGTCGCGTACTGCTCGCGCCGAGGATGTGTCAGCAGCAGCGCACTGACGAAGGTCGTGGCAAACTGCATGCCCGCGAGCTACCGTCGAAATTGATGAGTTGGTCATTCCGCGAGACAGTGAGAAGACCAGCAGCACCCAAGCGGCCCCCCTTTCCTTGCGAAACGCCCAGTGACAGCATTGCTTAGTGACTAGCAAACGAATTGCTTTTCGTAGAGCGGCAGCCGCCGGCCCACCCCAATCCGTCCCCAGTGGCCTACCGTCCTCGCATCGTTGATTCGGAGCTGACGGCCCGCCTCGCCGCGACGGGGGCCGTCGTGATCGAGGGCCCGAAAGGTTGCGGCAAGACGGCCACGGCTCGGCAGGTGGCCCGCAGCGAGGTCCTGCTGGACGTCGACGACAACGCCCGCCGCGCGATCGCGATCGATCCCCGCCTCGTGCTCGATGGTCCGGTCCCGCGGCTCTTCGACGAGTGGCAGGTCGAACCCGCGTTGTGGAACCACCTCCGCCGCGCGGTCGACGATCGGCAGCAGCCGGGCCAGTTCATCCTCACCGGCTCAGCCGCACCAACCGACGACATCACCCGGCACACCGGCGCCGCGCGGATCACCCGGCTCCGCATGCGTCCGATGTCCTTGTTTGAGACCGGCCACGCCACGGGAACGATTTCGTTGCGCGCCTTGCTGGCGGGGGACGACGCACGGAGCCCGGAATCGACACTCAGCATCACCGAGCTCGCAACGCTGGTGGTGATCGGCGGCTGGCCGGGCAATCTCACGCGCACCAATGCACAGGCCATGCAGGCCACGCGCGATTATCTCGACGAAATTCGCCGAGTCGATCTCAGTCGGGTGGATCGGAGCACACGCGATCCGAGCAAGGTGGGGCGGCTGCTGCGCGCGCTGGGGCGGCACGTGGCTACTGAAGCGAGTCTTGCAACTCTCGCCGCTGACACGGCCGGCGTAGATGGAACGGAAGGCGAACTCGCTCGCGATACGGTGCGTGATTATCTCACGGCGCTCGAGCGCATCATGATGATCGAGGTCCAACCGGCGTGGGCGCCGCATCTGCGATCACGCTCGCGCATCAGAAGCGCGGCCAAGCGGCATTTCGTCGATCCATCACTCGCCGCCGCGGCGATGCGTGCGACGCCGGAGCGATTGCTTGCGGACCTGAACGCACTTGGGTTCCTGTTCGAATCTCTCGTGGTTCGTGATCTGCGCGTGTACGCCCAAGCGTCGGATGCCACGGTGTTGCACTATCGTGACAACACCGGACTCGAAGTCGACGCGATCGTCGAGGTGGCAGATGGCCGCTGGGCGGCATTCGAGGTCAAGCTAGGGCAGGGGCAGGTCGACAATGCTGCGGAATCACTGCTGACGTTTGCAGGCCGGATCGATACGGCGAAGTGCGGTGCGCCCGCGGCGCTCGGTGTCATTACGGCCGCTGGGTATGGGTATCGGCGACCGGACGGGGTGCAAGTGATTCCGATCGCGGCGTTGGGGCCGTAGGCAGCGAAAGGGCGACATCAGCGCTGGTCCCCGCCGACAGCGCCTGCGCAAACTTCACATTCCATGAACACACGTCCTAGGAGATGTGGCCGTACACCCGTTTTGAGACTCCGTTGGCGACTGGGCGGCTAACTCTCAAGAGGGACAAGGGATGAGTCGAAGGTCGCTCGAACGGTTTTCTCATTTCGTCGTCCCCATGTAGGCCGACGTCGTTCCTTCCAATATTTGCTATCGGCCCCTCAAAGGGGTACATTCGGTATTCCAAGAGGTATCATGCCCTATAAGGGGCCATAAATGTGAATTTCCACTTAATGGCCCCTTACAGGGTCTGTTACGTGGACCTCCACGGTCCGGCCCCGTTCAGGCTTCGACCGACTTCCGAATGCGCCATGCGAACCGTCGTCCCAGAGTCGCTGCCGCCACTTGACCCCGCGCCGCATGATGCCGCCGAACGGGGGGGCATCGTACTGACACTCCGCGAGATGGGCCGCGTGGTACGCTGGTGGCGCACGCGGCACCGCCGACCGCTGGGCGACGCTGCTGGCATGCTCGGCGTGACGCGCCGCTTGTTGGCGGAACTCGAGCGCGGCGAGCGCGGCGTCCGGTTGGACAAGGCGCTGGACCTCCTCGCCGGCATGGGGTTCGACGTCGTGCTCGTGCCGCGCGACCCCTCGCTGTCGCTGCAGGCGACGGGTGACGAGGACGATCGATGACCGCATCGCGCAGCTTGACCGTCTACCGGGACAGCCGACAGGTCGGGACCCTCTGGGCGGACGGGACGCGCCTCCAGTTTGCCTACGATGCGGCGGTGTTGGGCGACCGTGCCGCTGCAGTGAGCGTCCTGTTGCCCGTGCGCGCGGGCACGTTCGACGATCATCAGGTCCGCCCGTGCTTCGAGAACCTGCTGCCTGAGGGCGACCTGCGCAGTTATCTCGCCAAGACCGAGAAAGTCGACGAGGGCGATGTGGTCGGCCTCCTTGGCGCGTTCGGCGGCGAGTGCGCGGGCGCGTTATCGCTGTGGCCAGAGGGGGAACGTCCCTCGCCCGTCCCGCAATACGCGCCATGCAGCGCCGAGGACGTGCGTGCGGCGCTGGCAATGGTCCGCATGCAGGAGACGAGCGTCCGCTCCTCGCCTGCGCAGGTCATGAAGCGGGGGCGGCTGTCGTTGAGCGGTGCGCAGGACAAGCTGGTGCTCTTTCGGCTGCCGCCGAGCGGACCCGGGGCCGCCGCCGAGCCGCTGTATCGTATCCCGTTGGGCGGCGCGCCTTCCACGGTGCTCGTGAAGCACGCTCGGGAGGAGCGGTTCCCGGGCCTGCTGCACAACGAGCTGCTGTGCATGCGCCTGATGGCCGCTGCCGGTGTGCCCACGGCCGGTAGCGCGGTACACGCACTCGACGCGGCGGTGTACGAGACGGTGCGGTTCGACCGCGTGCTCGCGGATCACGACACCGTGACTCGCCTGCACGCCGAGGACGGGTGCCAGGTCACCGGGCGTACGTCGTTCCAGAAGTACGCCTCGACGGGGGCCCCGGGGTATCACGACCTGTGTACCGTGCTGCGGCGCGCAGGCGCCGCGCCAGCCGAGGACGCCGAGCGCCTGCTACGGTGGGCGGTGGCGAACCTCGCGTTGGGCAATCGCGACGCGCACGCGAAAAACGTGACGCTGCTGCACACGCCGGCCGGCGTGCGGCTCGCCCCCGCGTACGACGTGACCTGCACCCTGGTGTACCCCGACCTCGATCCCAACGAACTGCCGATCCGGTTCGGGGGCCACACGCACGCGAACGCGCTGTCGGTGCACGCGCTGCGAGTCGCGGCCCGGGAGTTCGGGGTCACGCCGGCCCGGGCCGCCAGCGTCGCCAGTGACACGTGTGAGCGGCTCATCGCGGCCATCGATGAGACCGTGCACGTCGTGGCGCTGCTCGCGGGCGATGTGCCGATGCTCGGGCGCTTGCAGCAGGCGTTGCACGCGGTGACACGTGAGACGCGAGACCGGCTCATACTCGGCGAGCGAGTGTAAGGCGACAACGGAAGAAGGCCGGTCAGCCGGGTCGTCCGCCTGATCTACCGTCTCGCACCGCGCCCACCAGAACGAATGCCATGACGCAGGGTGCCGTCGTGCTGTTTCGCCACGCGTGTCGTGTGCCATTCTGCACGACGCAGTCACCCTGCTTCAGGCTCACCGTCGCACCGTCGTCGAGCTCCAGCGTGATCTCGCCGGATATCACGACACCATAGTCGACCGAGTCGGTCGTATGCATTCCCGAATCTTGCGCTTCCATCGCCTCAGCGAGGCCTGGCGCCTTGATCAGGTACTCGCGGCGAAAGGCCGCTTGATCGAACGGACGGCTGCTGACACCGGGGAACTGCACGATCCTAAAGCGCGTGCCGCCCGGACCCGGTACGAAAGACGTCATTGTCGTAATGAGGTCGACGGGTGCGACGGGCACGGTGGGAGTCGCGTCGGTCGCCCACACTTCTACGAGTGCCAGCCCCGGCAGCGTTTCCGTCGTGACGACCCGCGGCGACACGCCGTTTTCTACCATGATTGCCTTTCCGTCGCGGTTCCTCCCCGTCACGACGCGGCGCAACGTCGTGATCGACTCGCTCGATCCTGACGACACGCCGAGTGCACGTGCGCATCCGGCGAGCCATGTCAAGACACCTAGGCCCAGGAAGCCTCGACGCGTTGGTGTGTGCATTTCACTCTGGGTGGAGATTGTTGAGGACTGTCCGACGCAGTATGCGCCTCGAGAGGCGCGCTGTCCGTGCTACTTTTACTGGGGACGGACTAGGGCCAGTCGATCTCGACGAGCTGCACTGGCACGGTTCCCACATTGCGCGTCAGGTGCGTGTGTCCCGCCGAGCCCCACCGATGTCAGTGCGTCGCGTCGAGAACTCTCCAATGTCAGCGTGCTCCAGCGAGCATCGTCACTTCAGACGCGCCATGCGCAGGCCGAACGTGATCTTTTCCCCGCGGTACGTCCACGGCCCAGACAGCTCCAATGTGTCGTGCTGCACGCGGTAGTGAATCTCGTCCCATGTCCCCTCATCGGCGGGATCGATGGTGACCAGGTTCTCCATCCGGACGATGTGCGTCTTGGAGTCGGGCTGGTAACGCCCTGCATGCGCGCTCGCCGCCTCGAACGTGTCGCGCAGCTCGGTCGGCGTCATGGTCTCGCGGCGCCACGTACGACCCTTTGGCATCAGCGTCGAGGACATGTAGCCATTGGGCGTAAAGATCAAAAGACCGTCATACCCCGCAGTGGGGCCGGTCTTGATCACCGAGCCGTCTGGACGGCGGTCGACTTCATCCACGAAGCGCCACACGCCTTCAAGGGAAGTGTCGCGCCGAGGTGCGGACACAACGTCGGGGGCGCCAATCGCGGGGGCGGCCAATCCAACCAATGCGGCGAGACTGACGAAGCCGACGCAGAGAAACGTGTGCAGCGGACGCATGGTCAGGTCTTCCAGTCATCGAAAAGTGATCGGCCCGGATGGACAAGTGCGGTGGACCAATTAGTGGCGTCGCGCGCAAGAGTGGGCATGCCTGCCCGACAACGCAAGCGACAGTGCGGAATGAGCCGTCACGATTGTCACCAACGTCAACACCGCGGTCGGCGTGAGAGTGCCCGCACGACCACCCGTGAACCGACTTTGGACTGGCGCACGCGTTCCCAGTGCCTAGCGTCACCCGCGGTTCAGTTTCTTCGCGTCCGGCTCCAGTCCGGATGGGGAGCTGGACCGCCAAACTGCCGCTCAATCCAGACGGCTGAGCTGCCACACGTTTCGGGCGGACACGACTGTCTGGGACAATTTCAACCCCTTACTCCTGAGCTCAGCGTTCCGCAAATGGTGCCTTGCGTGACGCTCGCGGGCTATGCAACGCGCAGGATCACTCGCCCGACGGTACGCGCGAGACTAACGGGAAATTCGGCGGAGTCCTGATCGACGACACCGCCAGATCCACGTCGAGCATCGGCCAGTACAGGTGATCCTTCGTCGGCCACTCGAGGGTCGTGATCTGCTCGATGGTCGCGGCACGGAACCACGGAAACTCGGCGAACGGCACGTGCAGTTCCTCGCTGCCGAGTAGCAGCCAGAATCCATGCCGCGAGACATGCGTGACTTCAGCGACCGAAGTGGCGGACCCAGGCATCGCGAATCTCCTCCAAGTGGTGACGAACAATATCCTCGGCGTCCGCGACCTGGCGCGGAGAGAGCCCGATGACGACGCTGGGGGCGAGGTCCGGCTCGATCCAAAACTTCGCCTCACCGTCGGGATGCGCCACATGCACGTGCATGCGCGCTTCCTCACGCGAGAAGAAGAAGAGTCGGAACGGTCCTTCACGTAGGTGACCCATTTTGAGATTCCGTTGGATACCGGGCGGCTAACTCTCAAGAAGGCAAAGGGTTAGCGGTGCGCAGTTCCTCAGTTGCATTCGCAGCAACGAAGTGAATCATCGGGACGGGGGCAACCAATCGTGGCTGTCATATAGCGCAGCCGGTCTGACGGAGCCTCAGTAGCGAAGGCAGGACGCGCTTGTCAACCGAAATAAGTACTATTATAGTTCTTTTATACTGACACTATGTATCATTCTCGGAGCTATAATGAATCTCGACGGATCGGGCGACGTCCAGCAAGCGCTTCGACTGGTGGGGGAGTTGCTGGCGGCCGACGGTCATGAGTACGCGATCATTATTCTTGGCGGAGCCGCGCTCAACTTACTCGGCATTGTTGAGCGCGCGACGACCGACGTCGACATCGTGGCGTTCGCGACGCCACGTGCTCACGCGGCTCCCGAACAGAGCACGCTCCGCGAGCCTCCGGAGCCAGTTCCTGCGGCGCTCGCCCGTGCGGCGGCCACGGTCGCTCGCGATCTGGGTTTGGACGAGCACTGGCTCAATACCGGTCCGGCGCTCCAGTGGCGCGCTGGGCTCCCGCCCGGCCTCGCGGGTCGAGTGGAATGGCTCCGGTACAGCGCGCTCTGGGTCGGCGTGGTCGCCCGCTACGATCTCATTTTCTTCAAGCTCTTCGCGGCCGCTGACTCGAGCGGCCCGAGGAGCGTTCATTATCAGGATCTGCTAGCGCTTCGCCCCTCGGCGGCAGAGTTCGACGCCGCTGCCGAATGGGTCATGACGCAGGACGCGTCGCCTGCCTTTGCTGATGTCCTCGACCGCGTGGCCAACCATGTGCGCACAGATCTCAAACTCCGATAGGTCCTCGGCGCCCGCCCCGCCCGCCCCGCACGCCACGCCTGCGACCGTGGACGGCGAGCCCGTGGGGGCAAGTCCCGTGGAACCGCGAACGCCGGATGCCCACGCCGAGCTGGCGCAGCTCGCGGATACGCTGCGCATTGCACTGTTCGACGTGGTCTGGCGGCAGTGGCGTCTCCTCGGTGCCGGCGCGTCGAGTCGGTCTGCACACGCCGTAGCGCCGAGCGCCCCCACAGATGCGCGCCGCCACCTGGACGCCGTCGTGGACCCTGAAGCGCTGGTGTTGGTGTCCCTCGTGCTTCTCGACCACGAGCGGCGCCTCGGCGACATGCTGCACGACTGGGGCGCTCGGAACTCCGACCTGCTGAGTGTCCAGCGCATGAAGAACCTCACGGCCGATTACCCCGATCCGGTGCCTACGCCATTGGCGCACCGCGTCTCGTGGTTCGCGGCTGTGGCCCGAGACGTCGGGAAGGATCTGCGTTGGCGATCACTGGCACAGCGCTGGGACGGGGAGTCGGGCCGGTGGCCTGATGTCGGGAAGCATCACGAATCGTCGACACCGGTGTCCGCCTTCGTGCGCGCCCATGGCGCGCACGCACCGCGCAATGCATCGACGAAAGCCCGCGCCACGCGCGCGCAACTCGTCTCCGGCGCCACGTTGATGCTCCAGCTCCGGCTCGGCCTCGGCGTCGGGGTCAAGTCCGACCTGCTGGCCTTCCTCCTCGCTAATGAGGAGCAACCGGCAACGGTACGTGACATCGCTGAGGCGACCGGTTACACCGTGGCGGCTGTGCGCCGCGCGGCGGACGACCTCGCCACCGCACGCCTCATCGAGTCTCGCGATGGACAGCCGGTTGGTTATCGCGCAGCGTACAACGCGTGGGCACCGCTTCTCGGCCTTGGTGACCGTTCCGTGCGGTGGGCGAATTGGCACCAGCGGTTTCAGTTTGCGACGCACCTTCTGCACTGGGCCGACGCGGCGCCTGAGCGACCACTCAGCGCCTACGCGTTCGGTGCACACGGGCGGGAGCTCATCGAGCAACACCGCCCCGCGTTCGAGCGCGATCGCATCGCCGTCTGGAGTGCACACGCGCCCGTGCAGGATTCGGGGGCCTTCGTGAGCCGAACCGTTCGTGCGCTCGCCGCGTGGATGCAAGACATGGCATAGCGTCGCCAGCACTGCGTCAGCCCGAACGGAAGGGGCGCGTGCTGTGCTCAAGCGCCCACGCCGTAAACGCCGACCCCTCCGGCAGTTCCTGCGCAAACTTCACGTTCCACGGACACACCTTCTGGGAGATGTGTCGGTACACCCATTTACCGTTCCCCACTCAACCGGTCTCGGAACTGTGGGCGAACAACGGTTGGCCCGGTTCAAACGCCCGACACCGCGCGGCGAGGATACACGCCGCCGCCAGCAATCGTCGGGTTGTTGTCGGATCACCTTTTGCTATCCTGCATCCTCCTGAACCCGTCCGGCGCTGCAACTAGGGGCATGTCTTGCGCCAGGGTTCGTTCCCGAACCAGCGCCGCCACTCTTCAGGCGTGAAGCTTCTGCCGACGCGCTCGCAGGCGGCGCGCAGCGGGTCGCCTGGCTTGATTTCCCAGACGTTTGCGCTCGCCCCGCCTGCCGTAAGCAGCAGGCGGCCGTCCGGCGACAGCGCAGCGCCCAGCGAGCCAGTTTCCGTCAGGCGCGCACGCAAGACCTCCTCCCCGCTCCGCAGGTCGATGACGGTCGCGATGTCGTCCATAGACGACGCCACCGCGTGCGAGCCGTCGGCGCTTATGGCCAGGCAGCAGATGCCGCCGTTCATTCGCGTATTAAGAACGCTGGAGCGGGTCTTACCTTCGGCGACAGGCGCCATAAGGATCTGGCCGTACCGGGCATTCGACTCTCCCACCACCAGCCGCGCCGCATCTTCGCTGAGAGCCACGACCGATCCGGACCCCATCCCGCCGACCTGCCCCAACGGGGCCCAGGTGCCGAGGCGCCAGAACGATACCACGGATGCAAGGTGACCCCACTCGGCCACGGCCACGACGTCGCGATGCGTCGCGACCGAGCTCACCACGCTCTCGCCACTCAGCGAAGTCACCTTCTCCCCGGTCGCCGCATCCCAGACTTGCACCGGCTGGACGGAACCGCTCCTCGGGGTGAAGAACAGATAGCGCCCGTCGTCGCTGAAGACAAAATCATGCGTCCCCTCGCGCGGCACGATTTGGCGCGTTTCTCGGCCTTCAGGCACGGACCAGAGTCGAACGCTGACGTGACCTTCGGGTTTGGAAAGCGTGGCAAGCACTTTCCCATCTCCGACGAAGCGCACGCGGGTGACCGCGTCGGGATGGCGCAGCACAGCCAACTCCTTGCCGTCGGACATCCGCCAGAGCCGGGCGGTCTTGTCGTCGCTGGCGGTGGCGATGAAGCGGCCGTCTTGGCTGAACGCGATGTCGTAAACGGTGTCTTGGTGTTTCAGCGTCAGGATCTTGCGGCCGCTGCTGGCGTCCCACACTGCGGCGGTCCAATCGCGGCTGGTCGTGCCTATCAGGCGGCCATCGGTAGAGAAGGCGAGCCCCAGCACTGCATCCTCGTGCGGCAGACTGCGCAGTGGACGCGCCATCAGCACGAGTGCGCGGCGCAGCGCGCTAACGGCAGCCGCGCCACCTTGCCGTCGTGTCGCCTCCACCGCCAACAGCGTGACCTGCTCCAGCAACGCGGCGCCATCTTCCTTTTCCAGCATCGATGTCCAGAACCGGCTGGACTTCTGTGCCTTGTCGATGAGTGCCTGTAGCTGTCCGTCTGCCAATCGGGCAACGTCGGCCCCAGCAAGCCCGCGTTCGGGTCGAAGTGCCGGCCCGCGCATAGCGGCCAGCGCCTCCGCGCCAGTGATGGGAACGAGGGCCTGCTGAACCGGCGCAGGAGCGCTCGTACGTGGTGCCGCCGGGTCGGAGGGCACGAACTGCCAGATCGCTAGGCCACCGACGGTGACCGATATCGCCGTGAAAATCGTCGTGCGCCAGTACGACGCATTGTGCGTCGCGATTGCCGGAGCTGCCGCAAGGGTCACAGGAGCAGCCGCGTGTCCGATATGCTCAGCCAGCGCGCGGCTCAAGCGGTCCAACGTCGGCTTTTCCGAAGGCCCCCAGCCTTTTGCGAGGTCCAGCGTCTGGATACGGCGGAACTCCAGCGGCAACAGGACGTTTTCGATCAGCACCGGCACCATCACTCCGCGACGCACCGCTTCGGCGGCTTCGTTCTTCACCCAATCGGACACCACCGAACGCACCGACCAGAGAACGAGCACACAGCGTGCGTCGGCCAAGGCGCTTTCGATCGCGTCGTCCCATTTGCGTCCGGGCGCGATATTCTGGTCCCACCACACACTCCAGCCGAGCGAAGCACACCAATGTGCAACGCGTGCCGCTGCCTCGTGGTCTTCGCGGGCATAGCTGATGAAGACGTCAGGGCGCGCGGGCGGATTCATTGCAAAACCAAGCCTCGCTCGGGCGACGCAGCAGTGGCGTCCGCATTGTGCTGTCTATCGACACCGATCTTCGTCGGCAGACGTCAGACGGGCGATCTGCGTTCGTCCAAAAAGTTGAACTAGTTGACGCCACAGCTACAGGCGACGGGCCCTAGCAAGGTGATTGGCCCCCGAGCAAGCAACGCTCTGGAGTCTCGCTCGCAGCTCACGCGGCAGATGAATTTTGATCGCACTCGGACGAGTATATGGCGAAGTCCCCGACCGCGCGAGGACCGATATGCGGGCGGCAGCGCGACCTCCGCAGCGCCAGCGCGTCTCACAGGCCGCCGGTTACATGACGTCGTCTGGGCGGGTGCACGGGCAGGTGGGACCGCTGAGACGCCTGGGCGAAACTACGGCCCCGCAGAACGGCCTGCAGGTCTTCGGGCACTGGGGGCCGTAAGGATGGTGAGCGGTGGGCAGCTACCTTTCGGCGCGTGGTGTCCAGTGCAGACCGTTCCCCGGTCGATAGGAGGCTCCGCGCCGCTGGGCGCCTCGGTCGCGGGGCGGCCGCGAAGGACGGTGAGCCGAAGTTCCCGAGCACGATTGCGGCGTTACGCTGCAGCCCCTGCACCTGCGCGCATCACCGCCGAGTCTTTGAACGCGGCGGCGTAAGCGGCTTGATCCATCGCGAGAATCCTCCGTTCCAATGTCGGCGCGTCCGTGTCAACGCACATCTCGCACAGCACGATTAGGGAATCCACCGGCAACCCCTCCGAAAACTTCACATTCCACGGACACACCTCCGGGAGGTGTGTCGGCTTAACCATTTTAAAGTTCCGGTGGCGACCGGGCGGCGAACTCCCATGCAATGAAAGAGATAGAGGCCAAAGGGCGTGCGTATTTTGGCCTAAGCTCATCGTCCATTTCGCGCGAAGCCGAAGACGCTCGCTACGATTCAGCAGCAATTGAGCAACAGTAGGGCAAGAGTAGCGAAAGAATCGGGTGAGCGCGATACGGCGCCGCCCCCGCTTGCTCCGGCGGAGATCAAGCGGCTGCGGGAGCACCTCCACATCAGCCAACCGGTGTTCGCGCGCTACCTGAACACCACCGAAAGCACCGTGGCCAAGTGGGAGTCAGGCGCGAAACGCCCGAGTGGGATGGCGCTGAAACTCCTTCACGTCGCGAGAAAGAACGGGCTGGCGGCCTTGATCTGACACGTAAGACCCGTGCTTCAACCGCTGGGCAAGGCGTTGATGAAGACGCGCGCCGCCGTCATCCGTGAGTGGGACTGGCGGGTACGCCACCTGGCGTAGGCGGCGCTGACGGAGCGGCCCTCGCCGCGGCCACGCTGGCGAGCGCCCATGCCGCTTGTTCCCGCACCACCGGATGCTCGTGTGACTGCATGGCCTCAAGAACCGCGAGATCATCCGCCACGCCAACATTCCCCAGCACGACACTCGCATTCCGCTGCAACATCCACAACTTCGCGCGCTTGATCGCGCTGCCTTTGAACGCCGCCGCGTAGTCCGCTGCGTCCATCATGAGAATCTCGCGCGCTAACGCTCGCGTGCCTTCCGGTGAGCTCGCATCGCGGAGCAGCTCACGCGCCGCAAACGCCGACCGCGTCGGCAGCTCCCGCGAAAACTTCACGTTCCACGGACACACCTCCTGGGACACTTGGCCAGTTTCCCATTTTGAGATTCCGCTTACGTCTGGATCCAAAACTCTAGGAAAGGCAGGGACTTAGCTACTGAATCGGCCCATGATGACCCGAGCCGGGCCGCCAGGCTTTCCGGGACGGTGGCCGCGTCGCTTTGGGCAAACCGGCGGTCCCGGGTCCGCGAAGCAAGGTGTGTTCGGAGCCCGCCGATGAATGGGCCATAGCACG
>JBKJTE010000159.1:0-10411 GCA_046590495.1 Gemmatimonas sp.
ACGTTCTGCAATTCGATGGCGACATGTTCGAGCACATGACCGAGCCATGTCCCTTCGTCCTCGGTCATGCGTCGGACAAACCCGCCCGGTTCACCGTACGAGCAGCCGTGCTCTTTCAATCCAGGCAGCGCGTCAAGCAAGGATGCGATGAATGCGGGCCCAATTTTCTTCGTCGGCCACTCTTCGAGAGCGCCCAGGTCGAGCTCGAGGCGAATGACCGGGAAGTGCGCGTAGTGGCTTGGTCCGACGTACACCGACCGATCGAGAATTTTCATCAGCTTTGCTGGTCGCCGGTAGCAAAGACGCTGGCGCCAGTCGGCTGCCGCGTATGCAGATTGAACGTGGACCCCTGCGACAACACATGCACCTGCACGCCGAGCAGCGTGACGGCCTCGCCCGGTGCTGCTTCCGCAATCGATGAATATTCCACGGCCGAGGGATCGACGAGCGTGACGGCGCCACTGCCCTGCACTTCAATCGTTTCGTCCGGACCGATAAACGCCGCTGTGTCTTCGTCGACGCCAAGACCAACGGCAAACGGATTGTACGCAAGCGCGGTCAGCAACCGGCCGAGCCGGTCACGTTGCCGGAAATGCTGATCGACGATCACGCGATTGGTGAGTCCGAGTCCCGCGCACATGGTGACCATCCCGGCCCGCGGTGTCGGTCCCTCCTCGCCAAACGCAATCATATGTTCGCTGAGGAATGCTGCGCCGGCACTTGTACCGGCGACATGAACACCCGCGGCATTCCGTACACGCAACAGCTTTGCGACGGGTGTGCCGCCGAGTGTTGCCGTGAGCTTGAGCTGATTGCCACCCGTGATGAAGACACCGGTCGCGCTCTCAAGCCACCGTAGCCAATCACCATCGTCACAATCACTGCGCCGTGCAAAGCGGAGTGACTTGGTATGTCTGACCCCGTGTCGCGCAAAGACGCGCTCGTAGAACGTGCCGATATCCGGCTCGCTCGACGCGGTTGGAATCACGGCGATGCGTGCGCGTGCGCCGCCGCTCAGCGCGACGAATCGATCGAGGATCGCGGCATCGGCCAGCTTACCGCCGATGGGAACGATCCAGCCTCGCGCAACGTCCGGATGTGGGCGTGATGGCATGATGCGTGAAGTTAACTCGTGACGGCGCCGGTCGGCTTGCTGGCGCTCCTATCGCAAATCGATAGCTTGTCGCCGGCGGCGCAGAAGTAGTGGCCAACACGTCCGCGCCGACGGTCACCATGCCTTCTCCGGGGTTTTTCCATGCGATTCATGCGTTACCACTGCATCGTCCTATTTGGATGCGTGTTTGGGCTCGCTCTTGCCGTGGGTTCAGCGCGCGCGCTCCACGCTCAGGCCGCACAAGGCACCGTCTCTGGGCGCGTCACTGACGCTGCAACCGGGCAGCCCATCGCGGCCGTGCAGGTGAGTATCGTTGGCACCCCTGCGGGCGGACTCACGAACGCGGAAGGCCAGTTCACCATTCGCAGCGTGAATGCCGGCGCGGTCACCGTGCGCGCTTTGCGCATCGGCTACTCGGAAGTGCGCCAGTCCACGACCGTTGCTGCGGCACAGACAGCGACGGTGAACTTGCGACTCACTGCAGTGCCGGTCAGTCTCAGTCCCGTCGTCAGCACGGCCACGGGCGATCGCCGCCGCGTCGAAGTCGGCAATGCGATCGCGCAGGTCGACGCCGCCGAAGTCACGCAGACCCGGGGCGTCGCCAATGTGGCCGACCTGCTCACGTCACGAGCGGCCGGCGTGATGGTGATTCCCGGTACGCAGACCGGCGCCGGCGTGCGTGTCCGGGTGCGCGGCACGAGCTCACTCGCGCTGTCGAACAATCCGATTTATGTGATCGACGGCATCCGCGTCACCGGCGCGACAGGTTCGTCGACGGTGAGCGTCGGCGGTACAACGCCGAGCCGAGTGGGCGATCTGAATCCGGAAGAGATCGAGTCGATCGAGGTGGTGCGTGGTCCCTCCGCGTCGACGCTCTACGGCACAGATGCGGCCAATGGCGTCATCGTCATCACGACCAAGCGCGGCGTCGCGGGTCGCCCGCAATGGCTCTACTACACCGAGCAAACCGGCCTCTCCGATCGCAACCATTATCCGACGGCCTATCGCGGTTGGCGCACCGGTACCACGGGTACAACCAACTCTACCGCCGCCAACACCGTGCAGTGTGTGCTCTCGCAGAAGGCGTCGGGCGCGTGTGCCGTCGACAGCGTCACGAGCTTCAACCTGCACAACGACCCGGAGACCACGCCCTACGGCGTCGGCTACCGGCAGCAGCATGGTGTGCAGGTGAAAGGTGGCAGTGAGGCGGTGCGCTATTTCCTGCACGGAGAGTGGGAAGACGAGGATGGCGTGACCAAAGTGCCGGAGTTCGAACGGCGCTACCTCTCGGCACGCGGCCTCTCACTGCTGCCTGAGCAGAACAGCCCGAATCGGCTGACGAAAAAAACAATGCGCGCGAACATCAACGTGGCGCTGACGGCCAAAGCGGATGTCACAGTGAGTACGGGTTACACCTCGCAGGACCTGCGCCTGCCGCAGAGCGACGACTCGGGCACTTTCGGCATCGCCGCAAACACCTACGGTGGGCCGGGCATGAAGTACAACCTCACAGCCGCCGGTGACACGCTCTGGGGTTGGAGGCAGTTCACACCGCGCGACATCTACCAGGCCACTACGAATCAGGCGATCGAACGACTGATCACATCGGTCGGCAGCAACTGGCGTCCGGAGAGCTGGCTCGCCTTCCGCGCAAACGGCGGTCTTGACTACACAAATCGCACCGACACGCAGCTCTGTCGCTTTCAGAACTGCCCCGATATCGGCACGAACCGCCAAGGGTTCAAGGTCGACAATCGCACCAACTTCTTCGTCTACACGTTCGACGCAAGCGGTACGGCCACGCGCAGCGTTACGCAGTCAATTGAATCGAAGACGACGGTGGGTGTGCAGGTCATTCGTGATGTCTTTGATCGCAACGGTTCGACGGGCCTCGTGCTGCCACCGGGTGCAACCACAGTCACGGCCGGCGCCACCGCGGTCGCCGATGAATCCAGCAGTGAGAGTCGCACCATAGGCGGCTACATCGAGGAAAACCTCGCGTTCAACGACCGGCTCTTTCTCACCGGCGCGGTCCGTTCTGACCGTAACAGCGCCTTCGGCACGAACTTCAAGACGGTCTTCTATCCGAAGCTCGCGGTTTCATGGGTCGCGTCGGAAGAATCGTTCATGCACACCCCCAAGTGGATCAATCAGCTGCGCTTCCGCAGCGCATACGGCGCATCAGGCGTGCAGCCCGGCACCATCGACGCGGTGCCGTACTACTCCGCGACCGCGAGTCGCGGCGAGAGTGGCGATTTGCCGGCCGTCGTCTTCACGACTTTGGGCAACCGCAACCTGCGCCCCGAGCGCTCCACAGAGCTTGAAGTTGGCGTCGACGGCACGTACTGGAACGGTGCAGTCAACACGGAGCTCACGTACTACAACAAGCTCTCGAAGGACGCACTCGTCAGCCGCATCCTGCCGCCGTCGCTCGGCACGGGCGCCACGGCACGCCTCGAAAATCTGGGCGAGGTGCGCAACTCCGGGTATGAACTGCTCGCCAACGCGAAGCTGATTCAACGCAAGAACATCGGCTGGGACGTTTCGCTTAACGGATCGCACAACGACAATAAACTGGTGAGCCTCGGCGGTCAGCCGAGCATCGGCACGACGCAACAGCAACGGCAGGGATATCCGCTCTATGGCTGGTGGTCGCGGCAGCTGACCGGTTACAAAGACATCAACGGCAACGGCATCATCGAGTACAATGCCGATCCGACGAAGTCGGAGATCACCGTGACCGACACGTCGGTGTTCATCGGCTATTCGGTACCCCGCACCGAGGTCGCGCTCACGAACGGCATCGATCTGTTCAACAAGCGCGTGCGTTTGTCCGCATTGGTCGACTACAAAGGCGGTCACAAGATCTACAACAACACAGAACGTATCCGCTGCCTGAGCCGCCTCAACTGCGCAGGGCTTATCGATCCCAATGCGTCGCTCGCTGCACAGGCACGGGTGGTGATGGGGCGTGAGCACCCGAGCCGCTCCGTCGCGGGCTACTTCGAGGACGGCGATTTTATCCGGTTCCGTGAGCTTGCCATGACGTTCTATCTCCCTGATTCATGGGCGCAACGCTATCTGCGAGGACGCAGCCTCGTTGCTACCGCGTCGGTCCGCAACCTTGGCATCCTGTGGACCAAATACACGGGCGTCGATCCCGAGGCATTTGGAACGACCGGAGATGCTCCGTCAGAGTTCCAGGCGTTCGCTCCCCCGACGTACTTCGCGCTCCGTTTCAACTTCGGCTTCTAGGGAGATCGATTCGCATGCCAATCGTCATGAATTCGCATCGTCGCCCGTCGAGCCTCCGGCGCCGTGTACAGGCCGCGACGTGCGCGATTGCGGCGGTCAGCGCCGTCGCGCTCTTCGCCTGCAGTCCGACCGAGTTTTTGCAGGTCACCGATCCAGATATCATCAACCCGAGCGATGTGCTGACCCCCGCCGGCGCCAACGCGGCACGCGTGGGTGCGCTCGCACGGTTGAATCGGGCAACCAGCGGCGAAGAAAGTCTTCTGCTGCTCGGCGGCCTCTTCTCCGATGAGTGGAACAACGGCGACTCGTTCATCGCACGTCAGGAGATCGACCAGCGCATCATTACGCCACAGAACAATTTTCTCACCGATGCGAGCCGCGCGCTGCATCGCGCGCGGCTGTCGGCGGAGCAGTCGGTCTCGCTCCTGCGCAAATACAATCCCACGGCGCCCGGCTGGCAGATTGCCGAGATGTATTTCGCGGAGGCGTATCTCGAGAACCTCGCGTCTGAACACTACTGCAGTGGTCTCGTGTTCAGCACCGTCATCGACGGTGTGGAGCAGTACGGTGCGCCGCTCACAACGGCCGCAGCACTCGCGCGTGCTCTTGCACATGCAGACTCGGGTCTCGCGCTCGTCACTGGTGCTACGACCGACGACGTGCGCGTCAAGAGCGCGCTGCAGGTGACGCGCGGCCGCATCCTGCTCAACCTCAATCGGCCGGCCGACGCTCTGCTGGCGGTATCCGGTGTCGCTACGAGCTATCAGTATCTCGAATATCACGCAATCACGACGACGAGCAACCAGTTCTGGAACTTCAATAATCTCGCCGGCCGCTATAGCGTGAGCACGGGTGAAGGACGCAACGGGATGAACTTCGCCACCGCGAACGATCCGCGCGTGCCTGTGTGTGTTGGCAACGACGCCGTCTGCCGCACTATCGGCGTCACCAAGGCCACGCGTGACGATCTGACGGCGCCGTATTACGTGCAACGACTCTGGCCGGCTCGCGAGAGTTCTGTGGCCATCGTCTCCGGTCTCGAAGCGCGCATGATCGAAGCCGAAGCGCAGTTGCGCGCCGCCAACCCGACGGCCGCGCTGGCCACGTTGAACTCCGCGCGGGCGACGTTCAACGGACTCGCACCGTTGACGGATGCCGGCAGTGAAGCGGCCCGCGTGGACCAACTCTTCCGCGAACGCGCCTTCTCGCTGTTCGGTCGTGGCAATCGCACGGGCGATCTGCGTCGCCTCGTTCGCCAGTATGGGCGAGCGGCCGATGCGGTGTACCCTACCGGTGCGTGGCACAAGGGCGGCAACTACGGCACGGATGCCGTGATCATCTTGCCGCTCGCCGAAACAAATAATCCGACGCCCGGCGCAGGCGTCTGCATCGACCGCAATCCTTGAACACGTAACACGTTCTCAGCATCGCCGAACGCCGACGACGCAGCACCGGTCGTCGGCGTTCTTGCACATTCCTGACGGCAAACTCTTCGACCGGCTTCAGCTATGGGACGCGCAGCACACGCTCTTCTCGCACTCGCGATGCTTCCTGCACTCGCCACTGCGCAGGCAACGCGCCCGTATCCTGAGCGTGTAGAGATCATCCGCACGGCGTATGGCGTACCGCACATCCGCGCCGACGACCTTGGCGCATTCGGCTACGCGATGGCCTGGGTCCAATTCGAAGACTACGGCGCGCGCGTCGCGCTCGGCCTCGTGCGCGCACGCGGCCACCTCGCACGCTACTACGGCCGTGATTCGATCGAACGCGACTTTGCCGCGCGCCTGACGCACGCACGCGCGGAAGACACCTGGCTCGCGCTGCAGCCCGAGACGCGGCAGGTCTACGCCGGGTTCGCCGAAGGGGTGAACGACTATGTGCGTCAGCATCCTGTCGAAGTGCCCACGTGGATGCCACGTGACTTCACCGGAACCGACGTCGCTGCACTGTGGATGGAAAGCTGGCTTCCGGACGGCATGCAGAACTTCACGGATCGTGCGCGTCAACGTCGCGAACGCGCGCGTCAGGATTCCTTGCAACGTGAGGGAGACGGATCCAACGCGTGGGCCTTTGCGCCGTCGCGCACAAAGTCCGGACGTGCAATCCTGCTGCGCAATCCGCACCTCGACTGGAGCGCCGGCTACTACGAAGCGCACGTCACCGTGCCCGGCGTCATGGACTTTTGTGGCGACTTCCGCATCGGCAACCCGGCGTTGCTCGTTGGCGGCTTCAATCGCGATCTCGGTTTCGCGACCACCAACAACAACACCGACAACGAGGCGATTTACGCGCTCGACGTCGACAGCACGCGTGTTGATCACTACATGCTCGACGGCGCGAGCCATCCGCTGCAGCGTGTTGATGTCGTAGCAGAGTATCGAAACGGCGGGGGCCTCTCGTCGGAAGTACGGACGCTGTGGCGCACGCATGTCGGGCCCGTCGTCGAGCGCGCCGACGGAAAGATCTACATCGTGCGTTGGCCAGCTGAAGGCGAGTTTCGCAAGGGCGAGCAGTTCCTGCGCATGATGCGAGCCCGCAACCTGGACGAGTGGAAAGACGCAATGCGATTGCGCGCGCACACGACCTCCAACCTCACGTACGCTGACGCGAAGGGAAACATCTTCTACGTCTGGAACGCGACGGTGCCGGCACTGCCACACGCGTCGGGCGGCGACTCCGTGGCGATCGCTGTGCGCACCAGCGCGGAAATGTGGCGTGACCTGGTGCCGTTCGACTCACTGCCGCAGCTGTTCAATCCACCGGGCGGCTACGTGCAGCAGTCCAACGATCCGTTTCACTTCACCAATCTCAACGCGATCATCGACTCGACGCGCTTTGGCTCCAACTTTTCACGCCCGTCGCTCGGCTTTCGCACACAACTCGCGCTGCGCCTGGTTACCGAGAAGCCGAAGATGACACTCGAAGATGTCATGCTGCTCAAGCACTCGTACCGCATGCTGGCCGGTGAGCGCTTCACGCCCGACCTACTGGCTGCGGTGAATGCTTCATCGCCAACAGGTGCCGTGGCCGCAGCTGCGACGGCGCTGGCCGCGTGGGATCGCACGGTAGCTCCGAACTCCCGTGGCGGAGTGCTCTTTGAGCTGTGGTACAACCGCTACCTGCAGGGGGGCGATGCGATGCGCGGAGTGCCGGTCGCTGAGCGGCTCAAACGCGTCTTCACGACGCCGTGGTCGCCGTCGGCACCGGCTGACACGCCGAAAGGACTGGCCGACCCGGCGCGTGCAGCGGCCGACTTTGCGTGGGCCGTCGCTGAAGTCACGCAGCGGTATGGTCGCGCCGATGTGGCGTGGGGCGACGTGCATCGCGTGCGGCGCGGTACTGTCGACGTGCCCGTTGGCGGATGCACGGGTGCGCTGGGATGCTTCCGCGTGCTTCAGTACAGCGAGGCGTCGGACGGCAAGCGTGTGGCGCGTGGCGGCGACGGATGGGTATTGGCGGTGGAGTTCACGCCTGTGCCACGTGCGTATTCGGTGCTTGCGTATGGCGAGAGTTCGCGCCCGGAATCGCCATACTTCGCCGATCAGGCTGCGATGTTCGCTGAGGGAACGATGAAACGCGTGGCATTCACTGCAGCAGACGTCGATCGCGCCACCATCCGTCGGTATCGGCCCGGACGGTAGCGCTCTCGCGATAGGACGCCCGGACTAGTGCTTCATCCCCTTCATGCCCTTCATGCCCTTCATCGGGACGCACCCTTCTTCAAGCACATCGAAGTGGTCATGCAGAACTCTTAGCGCATCCTTGATCGCGTTGTTGGACGCGTTGTTGGCGACCATGTCCGCGATCGCTTGCGTTTCCGGCGCGAGCTTTGTTGCGGCTTCTTTCAACGCGGGCTTGTTGCATGCAGCCGGCGGCGTTGATGCTGCAAGCGTCTTTGCAGCGGCGGCCATCTCCTTTGCCTTGGCGCGGATCGGCGCCATATCGCCGAACTCCTTCGCCGGATGCCAAGTTGCGGCGACCAGAGCGTGATACGCGTCCATTTCTTTCCACCCACTCTTGGGCTCTTCCATCTTCTTGCCTGGCGCCATGTGCATGTTGTGATCCATGCCGGCCATGCCGTCCATCTTCTTGGCAGCGCTGTCGGCCATTTTGGGCTTCCCGGGCGGTTTTGCCTGTGCAGCGAGTGGGGCTGCGGCGAGCGCAGACGCGAATAGCAGCGCCACTGCGCCGAGTGATGGAATCGGATTGAAGCGCATGGTTTCGGAGATGAAGGGGGGGCGGGAGTTGGTCAGGCTGATTCGCGAAAGCTAGTGATCAACGGTCGCGACAGGAGCTACTGAAAAAGCAAAGGAGCGACAAGCCGTTGCTCATCGCTCCTCTGTACCCTCACTCTACGCCGACGTTACGGCGTGATCTTCGGCGTCTGCTCGACGTTGTATATGCTGTTGAACAACATCTTGAACGTGCCGTGCGGCTGTCCGCGAAACGTGATCTCCGGTCCGAACAGGAACAGCTTCCCTCGGCCGAGCGGTGCTTCGAGTGCCGTCGTACCGCCCTCGAGATAGTTCTGCCCCCACGCCCATCCGCTACGAAGCGGTTTCGCACTATCGAACCATGCCACGGGGCGGATACCGCGTGCAACCGCATCTGGTGAGAGACGGAAGACGGGATTGTTGTTGAAGAACATGTCCGTGTGCCCTTGGAGTCCTAGCGCCGAGGAGGCCGTTGAGTCGGTGGCCACGCGAAGCACTGAACCCGGGACGTAGAACTTGTCCGACGCGAGGTGCACATCCGCGACGCCGGGCTGCTGTTCAACGAGGTAGTCCGAAATCGGCAGGCCAAGCTGCTGGCCGATGCGCGATGCGTTACCAGCGGCGACGAGAATGCCGCCCGCTTCGACGAACTTCTTGAGGTTGGCCAGCGCAGTCGTGCCGTTGCCCGTGCCTTTGGTCACTTCGCAGAGGCTGCGAAGGTCGGAGTCGTTTGACGGAGCCGCGTCGATGCTCTGTCCGCCGCCACCACCGCCACGACCACCACCACCGCCAACACCACCGATGTTGCCATCGGACGGCAGCACGATCACGTCGTACTTGGACTTGAGATCGCTGTCGTCGAAGCCAGCGCCGCAGACGACCTTGAACGGGAATTCAAAACGCTCGAGCAGGAACCGCGTCCAACCGGACGACATCGAGCCGGTCTGCGTGTCCCAGAGTGCGACGCGCTTGACTGACAGCTTGTTGGCGCCGGCATCGGGCTTGACGGACGTGCCTTCCATGCTCACGCCAAGTTCCTTCGCAGCCACTTGTAACGCCGGCGTTACAGCCGAGCTGGCGGTGACGTAGAATGCACCTGCGCCGAAGGTCTTTCCGTTGACTGTCATCGGACGCGCGAGGCGAAACACTTCACCCTTCGCGTTGAGCACGCGATTGGCGACCGTGAACGCGTCGTTGACTTGACCGGAAATGAGATAACCCGCCGCACCACTCGCACCGGCAACGGTGCCGGCGAGCGGCGTTGCAAGTCCCTTGATCTCTTCGAACGGTCCTTTCACGTCGTCCATGAAGCGATCGAACTGCACACCCATTTGATACGCGAGCGTCCAGCCGGCGTTGTCGTACGGGCGCTTCGGAATTCCGCGCTCGTCCATATCGTTCGGGTGATCCTGCGGCTCGAACATGTCGATGACGTGTGCGCGGCCGGCCTGCGCCGCGTGCACGATGTACGAACCGGCGCCGTAGTTCTTGCCGTTCGTGCTGAATGCGGCCGTCGCCTGCTGCACTTCCACACCGACGTAGCGGATCGCGTTGACAAACTTGGTCGCCGTCGCGAAGTCGGGCTGGTTGACAGGAATCACATACGCGCGCGGATCGCGGCGGGCTGGATCCTTGAAGACCGCGTTGTACTGCGCCATCGACATGCTCGGACCGCGCGCGCCGAAGCCGCCGGCGTCGGGATTCGGCGCGGCCGCTGGCGCACCACGGCCACCACGACCGGCCGCTGCCATCGCCGGTGCACCACCGCGCACCGCAGAATCGGCACGCACCATGTCTTCGTTCGACACGGTCCAGTGATCTCGGC
>JBKJTE010000182.1:0-4180 GCA_046590495.1 Gemmatimonas sp.
AGCAGCGGCCGCGCGCCGCAGCCGCGTGGCTCGAGAAGCTGCTGCAGCGGGTGGGCACGCTTGAGGAGTTCGCGCAACAAGGGCGAGTGGTAAGCGAAATCGGGAACTCTGCGTACCGCGAAGTCCTCCATGCGCCTTATCGCGTGGTCTATCGCGTTGACGCCGCTCGGGTCGTGATTCTCACCCTCCGGCATGTGCTCCGTGCGTGGGATCCGACTGAGCTCGGCGACGCTTGACGGCACACTACTGCGGACAGGATCCAACTCGCCGTCCACCCCCCCCATGAACCGCAACGACCCGTGTCACTGCGGCAGTGGCCGCAAATTCAAGAAGTGTCACGGTGCGCCCTCTGCCACCGGCGCCGACCTCGGCACGCTCTCCATCGTGCGTCGGTCCGAGCTCGCGCGCGCCGCCGCCTGCAAGACGCTCGACGTCCAGCTGCACGACGCAATGCTCGCATGGGCCGCGCGACACCTGGGCCCCGAGTGGATCGAAAACGCGCTCAAAACGTTCTCGTGGCACGACCTGCCCGAGGTCGAGCAGGACGAAGAGATGCTCCTCGGCACGTGGATGCTCTATCACATGCCGATCAGCGACACCGACCCCATGCCACTCGCGTGGCGCTATCGTGAGGCCGCGCGATTGCATCGCGATCCCGCGAAAGAGCGTCTCGTCGACGCACAGCTCGAAGCGACAATCGGCGTCTGGGAAATACAGTCCATCGAACGTGGCGTCGGCTCGCAGGTGAAATGCCTGCTCACGGGCACAGAACGGTTTATCTACGACGCGTCTTCCACCGAAACACTCGAGCCGTGGCTCGGACTGCTCGGTTACGTGGTCGACTGCGACGGCATCAGCTTCTTTGGCGGCCTGCACTATCAGCCGCTCTCACCGTTAGACGTCGATGAGATCGTGCGCGCCACTCGCAAGGCCGCGCGTGTACGCACGCGTGCCGTATCGCGCGACTTCCTCGAAAGCCCCGACCGTCAGCTCGACCTGATCGATCAGTGGCGCATCGCGATCGATCAGATGCACGAAGCGATCGACAAACGCGTCATGCATAACACCGATGGCGAAGAAATCAGCATACAGACCGAGCGATTCGACGTATCGGTTTCGCGTGCGGAGATTTTGCGAATACTCGCGACCATTCCCGGCGCCGAACCGCCGGTGCGCGAGGGTAAAGAGGACTTCATCGCGGTGCTGCGCGAGGCCTCGAGTGACTCGGTGAGGATGGGCCCCACCGTGGTGGGCCAAATCGTACTGAACGGCAAAGTACTTAACGCCGAGACCAACTCCGTCGCGCGCGCCGACGCGCTCAAGGCCGCGATCGAAGATGCGGGCGGCGACGCCGTGCAGTTTCGCATCCGCAAATCGGAGAGCATGCAATCACTGCGTGAGCGCAGCCCGGCGACGCCTTCGCACAACGTCTTCACCAGCGAGTCCGAGAACATGCCGCCCGAAGTACGCGAGGCGATGCGTCAGATGATGGCGAAATACGACGCACAGTGGCCCGACACCAAAATCCCCGCACTTGGCAACGTCACCCCGCGCGTCGCGGCCCGCGATCCCAAATTACGGCCCGTGCTCGAGCGATTGCTGAAAGACATGGAGTCGCGGGGCGTACCGCCTGGCATGGGAATGGGGATGGACATCGCCGCGATCCGGCGGGAGCTGGGGGTGTAGGGGCGCGCGAGCTGGGGGCGTACGCACTCTCTCGTCAGTCCCCCATCAGGCGCCTCGCGGCCGTCCCCCCTTCGCCCCATTCGCTCGCGCCGCCGCCGCTTTCGCTGGCGAAGTTGTTGCACCCGCGAGCCTCGCGAGTTCCCGCCGGCGCGCCGGCACGTCAATCGCCGAGAGGAGCAAGCCGGGTACACTCAGGTCCACGTCCAGTGCCGGCCAGTGAATAGCGATGCCCGACGCGTCGAGCCTGACCAGCCGAAGCGACTCTGCCGACACGCGCCGCAGCGCCGGAATCGTCGAGACCGGAAACGCGAAGCTGCAGCCGTTGGTAAGCTCGAGCGACACGCGCCTCGTCAGGGCGTCGTAGTGGACGCGCGTGGCGCGCGTGCCGCTGGCGCGGGCCTTACGCTCCCGTGCGCGCGCCAGCGGGATCTGCGCAATGATCTGCGCGTCAGTGATTGTCGGTCGAGCCATGGTACCTCCTCCACGATGCCAGCAGCAATTCGGCGCTTGACTGAACCAGTCGGTACGCGCTGACGATTCCCAACCTCATGCCCGAAGGCCGACGGTAGCCCGCTCCACTACATCCGCCTCACAACCACTACACCCGCCATCACAAGCAGCATGCCAATCGCGCGCCCCCAGCTGAACGGGTGACGCGTGATGCCGAATGCGCCGACGTGATCAAGCGCCACGGCCGTCACCAGTTGACTCGCAAGCGCGATGGTGAGCATCGTCGCCACGCCGATCCGCGGCGCGGCGTATGCCGCCGCCGTGACGAACACGGCGCCGCAGAGGCCACCGAGCCACGCCCACCAGGGTAGCGCGCGTGCGGCGGTCAGATCGGGCAACGCGCGCAGCGAAAGCGCCACGATGCTCAGGGCCAGCGTACCGATCGAGAACGAGATGAGGGCAGCGTTTACCGGGGATCCAGCCGCGCGACCGAGCACCGCATTGAGGGGACCCTGCACGGCGATCAGTACGCCGGCGACCAACATCAGCACAGTGGATGCAGACAGCTGCATGAACCCATCCCGGAGCGTTATGAAGATGCATCGACGATCCGTATCGTAGCCGCTTGTCGCCGCGCGGTCACGAGGTGCACGCCCGCACCAGGTCGGCAGTCAGGGACGTACCGCGGCGCCGACATCGTCGCGAAGATCCGTCACCTCACACCAGGCGCCCGCGCGTGGCAAACACTGCACGCGCACGATACCGTTGATCATGCGTATTCTTGCCCCATGGTCTCGCGACGGTGGCTTCCAGTCCCGTAGGAATCTCCGCCTCGCGTTCGCAATTCTGTCGCTGGGCTGCGCGGGTCAAACTGCCGCCGCGCAGACTGCCCAAGTCCCCGAGCCCACGGACGCCACGCGCCGTCATCTCGCCGCCCATCGGGCCACGGGCCACATCGTGCTGGACGGGCGTCTCGACGAGCCGGATTGGCAGTCGGCGCCGGTCGCCACAAATTTCGCTCAGGTGCGGCCGGACTTTACGCAGACGACACGCTACCCCACCGAAGTACGCGTGCTCTACGACGCCACGTATCTGTATGTCGGTGCATTCAACCGGGACAGCGCGGGGCTCTCATCGCTGCGCATGCCCGACCTGCGACGTGACTTCGAATCGCCCGAGTCCGATGTCTTCGCGATCACGATGGGGCCACTCGGCGATCGCCGGACCGCTTTGCAGTTTCAGGTCACGCCGCTCGGCTCGCAGAACGATGTGCAGGCCTTCGACGGCGGCGACGCGTTCAACTTCAACTGGGACGCACTCTGGCGCGTGCGCACCACCCGTGCGGATTCCGGTTGGGTGGCCGAGATGGCGATTCCGTGGACGTCGTTGCGCTACGCGCCGGGCCGCACCTCGTGGGATGTGAATTTCGTGCGCAACACGCGACGCGTGGCCCAGTGGAGCGCGTGGGCGCCGTACCCGCGGCAGGTCTCGTCCTGGCGCCTCACGTATGCCGGCGTGCTCGATTCCATTCAACCGCCGCCACCGCGCACCAACATCCGCATCCGCCCTTACGCGCTCGGACAAGTGGCGCGCGACGCCACACCCAAGGCTTTCAATGGGTCGCTGGGTGATGTGGGCGGTGAAGTGATCTGGGCCCCAACGGCGAACAGTCTACTGGAGGCGACGGTCAACACCGACTTCGCCCAGGCCGACGTCGATCGTCAGGTCGTCAACCTCACGCGCTTCAACGTGTTCTTCCCCGAACGTCGGCAGTTCTTTCTCGAGAACGCGGACCTGTTGAATGCCGGTGGGCTCGCGCCAAGCGGATCCAATACGAGCGGCCTCCCAGCGGTCAACTATGTGGTACAGCCCTTCTTTACGCGGCGAATCGGGCTCGGGAGCGACGGCACGTTGCTCCCCATCGACGCAGGTGTGCGCTACGCCTATCGCACCGGTCGCACGACAGCCGGAGCGCTTGCCATGCGGCAGGCTGCCGTGGGCGACCGCGGCGCGACGACCTTCGCCGTCGCCCGCGGCAGCAAGT
>JBKJTE010000273.1:0-11092 GCA_046590495.1 Gemmatimonas sp.
TTCGCAAACGAGAGCGTGAAGTGCTCCGGCATGTGCTGCACGATCACGGTGCCGGGGCAATCGACCGGAAAGCGTCGCAACACCTGCTCCAGCGCCTGCGTGCCGCCAGTCGATGCACCGAGTGCGATGATCTTGTGGGTCGCATCGAGCGTGGCCATGGTGGGCCGCGCAATGATCGGCGCATCCGGCGTCTCGGCGCGCTTGAATACACGCGCTTGTGATGCCGCGCGCACTGCACGCGCGAGTTCTTCAACCACATCGCCTGCCGCCAGCGACGAACCGGGCTTGGCGATCACTTCCACCGCGCCGAGTGCAAGCGCACGGAGCGCCGTTTCACTGTTCTGCTGCGTGAGCGAGCTCACTACGACAACAGGGATCGGAAAATGCCGCATCAGTTTGGACAGGAACGAGAGTCCATCCATGCGTGGCATTTCGATGTCGAGCGTAATCACATCAGGGCGCAACTGCACGATGCGTTCACGCGCGACATACGGATCCGTCGCCGTGCCCACCACCTCGATATCGGGGTGTTTGGACAATGCGTCGGAGAGAATACGCCGCACGAGTGCGGAGTCGTCCACGATCAGCACGCGAACGACGCCCGGCTTGCGCACGATGGGAGTCGGTGCGACTGACAGCGGACGAGCAGGCGCGCTCACGCGACCGTCGCGTGTGCGTGTGCGTGTGCGGGGATTGCTCCGAAGACGTACACTGTCGATGCAATGCGACCGCCTTCAACACCAAACTGCACGTGTGCCGACGGTGCGTCTTCGTCTCGCGACGCAGACTCGCCGGCATCGTGTACACGCGGCGCACTGAGATGAAACACCGCTTCCGCGCCGGCGATCGCCGGAAGCAAGTTGCCGCAGATGACGTTGGCCAATTCGCCGAGTGCATCGCGCTGCAGCGGTGGCTGACGACTACCCGCTTCGCCGAGCATGTTCGACGCGATCTCGGGGAGAATGCTCGAACTTGCGCTCAACACCAGACGTCCCGTGAACGGACCACGGAAGTCGACGGAGACCGTCACATCGAGTGGCGCTTCCTCCTGCTCAGGCGACAACTCCTGCTCCGGAAAGAGAAGCGCCAGCTCCTCAAAAGTCGCCGCTGTCGTCTGCGACAGCGACTGGTCCATAGTATTCGGCATCGGAGACTCCCGTGATACGAATGATGGTATCGCGCAGAGTTTCTGGCGCGAACGGTTTGCGAACGATGGCGGCGCCCAGCTCGTGCAGTGCAGCGAGACGGGTTTCGCTTCCTTCAGTGGAAACGACGATGACCGGCAGCTTCTCAGTTTCCGGTGAGGCGCGGAGGCGTCGCAGCATCTCTTCGCCATTCATCACCGGCATGTTGATATCAAGCAGCAGGAGATCCACCCACTGATCCTGGAGCACGAAGAGTCCTTCCTCGCCGTTGCCGGCCTCGAGGACCGTGCCCAGCGGAAGGCCGCTCATCTTGAGTGTACGAACGACCATCTGTCGCATGACAGCGCTGTCGTCCACCACGAGAACGTTGAAGGCCATGTTGGTTTCCGTGTGCAGCGGTTAGAGCGTGCTTTCCACACCATTGATCTTCAGGGTGACATCGCCGGTTGCGACATCGACCCACATCGTGCGGGAGAGTTGAAACCCGCCTGTATCGTTGGTGTGTACGAGCACACCATTTTTCCACAACAGTTTTCTGAGGGCAATCATGTTGCGCTTGCCGATCTGAAATCGATCGGCCTCTTCTGATTCACCGGCGTGAGCACCGCCCGCGACCTTGATGATCATGCGCTCCTTTTTGGCACCCAGCTTGTAACACTCCTTGAACAGGATCGGCACACCGCTATCGACGAACATGGCGGGCTTGTCCTGCATCTTCTGCGCGTCGATGGTGCCGGTGGGCAACATGACGTGCAACATCCCGGCGATACATGCCACTGGATCATAGACGACGATCCCGAGACAACTTCCCAACGCGTAGGTAATGAGGCGCTCACCGACGGTCGCAGACACTTTCACATCGGCGACACCCACCACACGCTCAATGGGCCGGCTTGGCGCAATCGTCGTCACGCTACTTCACGTAGACAGCAGGCTGCACATACCGAAAACGGTGTGTGAGGCCCGTGAGACTTTCACTGTGTCCGACGAAGAGATGACCACCCGGACGGAGCAAGGCCCAGTATCGTTCGACCAGCTTCTGCTGTGTTGCCTTCTCGAAGTAGATCATGACGTTTCGGCAGAGGATCGCATCGAACGGCCCCTGCATTGGCCAATGTTCCATCAGATTCAGCTTGGCAAACTGCACCAGCGTACGAAGCGCAGGTCCGGCATCGGACACTTCGCGCCCGCTTGCATCGTGTTTCGTCGACCAGTACTTCTGCAGCCACGGCGACGGAACGTCGGACATCGTTTCTGCGGGATACTGCCCCGCCTTCGCCTGCGCCAACACCCGATGACTGATATCGGTCGCGAGTATCTTCACGCGACGCGATGTCTCCGCGCCGTAGGCTTCGTTCAGATACATGCCGAGGGTGTACGGCTCCTCACCCGTCGAACAACCCGCGCTCCAGATGCGCACTGTTCCCTTCAGATCGGACAACACGTTGTCGCGCAGATAGTCGAAGTGCGACACCTCGCGCAGAAAACTTGTCTTGTTCGTCGTCAACGCATCGATCATCTCGGCGAACTCGGCGCGACTCCGCTCCGTTTGCACATACGACAGATACGCATCGAAATCCGGCAGACCCAGCTTGCGCAGTCGCTTCGCGAGTCGCGCACGAACCAGTCCTTCTTTCCCTTCGCGCATCCTGATGCCGGCGTGCTCGTAAAGCATGTCGGTGATGCGCGTGAATTGTCCTGCAGTCAGTTCACACTCGGCGAACATCCCACCTTGTGTGTTGGTCGGCGGCATCGGTTGCGTCCCTACGCAACTCAGGCCGCGTGCGACTTTGCGATTTCCAGTGCTTCGAGCTCACTCGTCTTCAGCACCTTGTCGATATCAAGCAGCAGCTTCACGCGGCCGTTCTGCTTGCCGATGCCCAGGAGGAACTCGGTGTGAATGCCGGCGCCAAAGCTCGGCGCATCTTCGATGTCCGCTTCCGCGATCGCCACCACTTCGCTCACGCGATCGACCACGATGCCGGTCTGAATCCCCTTCATCTGCACAACGATGATGCAGCTGTCGTCGTGACCGTCCAGGTTCATCTGAAATTTCTTTCGGAGGTCCGTGATCGGAATGACCTTGCCGCGAAGATTGATGACGCCGCGCACAAACTCCGGCATGCGGGGCACGCGCGTGATCGGCTGCATGCTGATGATTTCGCTGACCTTGAGGATCTCCAGTCCGTACTCCTCACCGGCGAGGAAGAACGTGAGATACTTTCCGGCACGTGAAGCAGTGGAGACAGCGGTCGAACTTTCTGTTTGCGCGCTCATGGCTCGCTCGGCAATGAATGATGTTGGACGCCGCACGTTCTCGTCGCGGCAGAACAGGTTTCGATACCCCTTCGGCGAGGCATCCTTCGTTAACGCACTTACGCAGCAACGTCCTGGTGTCGGTCACGATCACGCCTGAGTGGCGTGACTTCGTCGCTTTGCGCGAGTGCGACAGTCTCGTTCACATCCAGAATCAACCCGACGCGGCCATCGCCGAGGATCGCACCGCCGCTCACTCCCGGCACCTTGCCGAGCGCGGCGCCAAGCGTCTTCGCGACCACCTGCTGCTGACCGAGCAGCTCGTCCACGAGCAGCGCCGTGCGACGATTGCCGTCGCCAACGATCATCAGCAATCCTTCGAGCGGACTTTGCACGGCATCTTGCACATCGAAGAGTCGATGCAGACGCACGATCGGCATGAGTTCACCACGCAGCAGCACGACTTCGCCGTGACCGACGACGGTCGACAACATCGACGGTTCCGGGCGGAAGCTCATGTGGATGTGCGTGAGCGGTATGATGAACCGTTCCTGTCCGACGCGCACCAGCATGCCGTCGGTGACGGCAAGTGTGAGCGGGAGACGAATGGCGAACGTCGTGCCCTTGCCGGGCACCGACGTGATGTCGATACGACCACGGATCGACTCGAGATTGCGGCGCACAACGTCCATGCCGACGCCGCGGCCCGAAATGTCCGTGATTTTTTCTGCCGTCGAGAACCCAGGTGCGAAGATCAACGAGAAGACATCGTTGTCGGTCATTCCCTTGTCGGACTCGATGAGTCCTTTCTCGATCGCTTTCTTGACCAGCTTTTCGCGATAGAGACCGCGACCGTCATCAATCAATTCGACGACCACATTCCCAGATGCGTGGTAGGCCGAGAGGCGGACCGTACCCGTGTTCGCTTTGCCCGCGGCCGCACGATCGTGTGGCGGCTCGACACCATGGTCGACGGCATTCCGCACCATGTGCATCAGCGGATCACCAAGAATATCGACGAGCGTGCGATCGATTTCGACGTCTTCGCCCTCAGTCACGAACTGCACGACCTTGCCAGCCTTCACTGCGGTGTCGCGCACAACGCGTGCGAGCTTCTGGAACGTCGCGCGCAACGGCACCATGCGCATCGACATGCTGAGATCCTGCAACTCGCGGACGATCTTCCCGGAGTGTGTCACCTTGCGAAGCAGTTCGTGCGACTTGCCGGTGCCGAACAATTCATCGCCGGCGATCATCGACTGCGCGATCACGAGTTCGCCGACCATGTCGATGAGACGGTCGAGCCGATCGGTGCGCACGCGAATGGTCGCGTCGGTATTTGATTCCGCACGCGCCTGACGTGCAGCGGTTGCTGCCGTTGCGGCCGCAGACGACGGTGCGGCGCTCGCCGATGTGGCTGATACTGCGTTCGCCGGCGAGATATCGGGACGCGTCTGTTCTGCTTCGTCATCGGTGCTCGACGTCGAGAGCGTGACGCCGTTTGCATGCAATGCGGGATCGTATGACGCAATCGCATCGAGCAGCTCGTGATAGCCGGGAGGCAACGGAATCTTTCCGTCGCCGGCAAGCGCGGTAACCACGGCTTCGAGCAGTGCGCTCAACATGTCCACGGCGCGCAATGACAGATCAGCGCAGCCGCGAGCATAGGTGATTTCCTTTTCGCGTACCCGGTTCAGCAACGATTCCGCTTCGTGCGCGAATGCGGCAATGCGCGAGAGGCCCAGGAACGCCGATGTGCCCTTTACGGTGTGGAACGCGCGGAAGACCGTGTTGACGGCTTCCTCGTCGGTCGGATTTTCTTCGAGGTTGAGCAACGCGGCTTCGGAGGCAGCCACATACTCGTGACTTTCCGTGATGAAGTCGGGGAGCAGGTCCGCGTCATCCGGCAACTGATCGCTTCCTGCGTCGTGTTGCGTCGAGCGAATCGGCTCGGCGGCGACAGGCACAGCCGCGACGGTGGCAACAACGACGGGCGTAGCAACGACTGATCGCGCCGCGATGGGCGCTTCGATCGGCGCGGCCTGGGCGACGGCAGGTGCAGCCGCGGGAGCTGCAGACGAATCGGAGAGGCGCATCGCCTCTTCGATTGCTTCGCTCACTTCCGTGAACGCGGCGCCTGAATCTGGCGCTGTGCCGGCGATGATGGTGCCGAGCACGCGTGCGGCGCGCGCGACGAAGGGCTGTGCACGCAGCGGGACACGATTCTCAAAAGCGAGATCGGTCAGCGCGTCGCGCAGTTTGGTGAGATCCGCAGTATCGGAGGCTTCCAGCTGCAGGAGCAGCGTGGCCGCGTCGTCGAGCGTGAGTTGTTGCACTGGCGTACGCAGGCGTTATGGGGAGTGCACAGAGCTGACCCGTCGGCGGGTGCCTCGTGTCACAGAGTATCGGTCCCACATGCCGCGATGTTTACTGTCCATTTAGGACCGAGTTGATCGTGACGAACACCTGCTGTCACGATGCGGGCGTTGACGTAACGCAAACGGCTCGTGCCTTTCGACACGAGCCGTTTGTTGCACGCGTTTGCTCCGGGGGAGCTTACGCGGCGGGAGCCTTGATCGAGGTGAAGATCTCGTCGGCAAGTGCCTGGCGACCTTCGGCGTTGTGAGTCGTCGCGTTCGGATCGAACGTGCCGTTGTCGACGACATCGTATGCGCGTCCCGCGAGCTCCGATGCATCACCGTTGACGTCGAAGAGCTTCGCGACATCGAGCAGGCGTTGCTCCATTTCGACAAGCACCGACGACGCATGATTGAGCTGCTGCGTGGTGATGTCCTGGAACTGCAGTGCGCCCATCATCATGAAGATTTCGTCGCGCAGCGTTCCGCGAATCTCGCCGGCCTTCGCACGATCCAGTTCCGGTGCGGCATCGAGGGCGTCGAGTTCGTCGACCATCTGCGATGCACGATCGCAGGCATCCATGATGTTGATCGCAGCGTCTTCCGTGGCTGACGTGACTTCTTTCAGCTTGTCGTGCGTCGACTGCAGCTTTTCCAGTGCCGAATTTTGCAGCGCGGCGCGCGTTTCACGCAGACGCGACAGCACATTCAGGATCTGCGAGTTGGCGCGCTCGAGAATGGCCGGAAGATCGGAGAGCCCAGGCTGGCGGTTCTGGTGCGGCGAAGAAACCAATTCGTGCAGTTCGTGATCGACGAGTCGGAGGGTCGCTTCTGACTCGTAGAGCACTTCGTGTGCGCGGGAACTTGTCATTGTCTTCGTCCTCACGCCGCGACGGCTGGGAGGAGAGCGTCGATCTTCTCCTTCAGCACGGCCGGGGTGAACGGTTTCACGATGTAGTTGTTGACGCCCGCTTCCATGGCCGTGAGGATGTCTTCCTTCACGGAGCGCGCCGTCACCATCAGGATGGGCACATGCGCGCCGTCGGCACGCGAGCGGAGCACCTTCGTGAATTCCGTACCACTCATGTTCGGCATGTTCCAGTCGGTGATGACGAACTTGACTGAACTGTCGAACTTCGCGAGCGCTTCCTGGCCATCAGCCGCCTCGACGGTATCGACGTAGCCGATCCGCTGGAGCGAGTTGATCACGATACGCCGCATGGTCGCGGAATCGTCCACCACGAGAAACTTCATGACACCGTTCTCCTCAATTTGCCGGTCGGCGGGTGAACCTCTGAAATCTCAATGAGCTCAGAGGTCACCGCGAGAGATGATTCGGCGCGCGACCTGGTCCACGACATCGAGCGTGTTGTACGCGCCCGTGAGGACCTTCGTCCGCAGTTCCGCGACCCGTTCTGGGTCGAATGTGCTCTTGACGTCCTGCTCCAGGCGTCCAGCCAACGACCGACCGGCGTCCGAGATCTGGACTGAGTCTGACTTGACCGGCGTGGAGCCGCTGTTCTGTGCCGCTGGGTCAGTGGGACGCGAAGCGGCGGGGTTCGTCGCCGGTGTCGCGCCCTGAGGACGCAGTGGATCGAAAATGCTTCCGTTGATTCGCATGGGGCACATCCTCCTGTTGTTGAACTATCGGCACAGAGAGCGCGGAACTTGAGGTGGCGCTGTGTGGAGAACATCAAAGTGATGAGTTTGCAGTTTAAGTCTCGGGTTTCCAGTGCCTACGCGCGTGTTGTGCCTGGTAACCCGTGACTCGAACTCACCACTCAAAACTGAGTGGTCTCTGCCCCCATCCCCTATCCCCTGCATCACCCCAACAAACTCAAATGCCTCCGCCCCTGTTCTCCTCGTAACTCCATCGGCACCAGATACGCCTGATGCCCCTGCCGTGGTAGCGGCCCGCCCTCACTCGCGAGAACGGACTGCTGTGCCTCGAGTCGCAACCGGTCGAGTGCCGTCTCTGCCGTGCCGAGACGAGACTCGCCTTCCGCCGCTTCGAGCTCGGCGAACTTTTCGCTGAGCAGAGCGCCGAACGAATCACTGGCAAAAGTGTTCATCGGAGATTGTCGAGCTGATGTGAGGTCGGGAGCAACGCATACCCGACCCCCGCACTTCCGGCCCGTTGCACTGCCGCGAGCTCTGCACGCAGCACGTTCGCGCGGTCAGAAACTCGTACCGCCAGCGCCATCGTCGCCCGATGCGACTTGGTCAGCGCTGTGCACACTTCCGTCACCAACGCGTCGGCGTCGTCCACCACCTGTTCGGTCGCGGCAAACAGTGGACTGTCGACCGTCGGACGTTCCAGGCGCAGCGTGACCACATGCTCAGCCAGATCAGCGAGCATCTGCTCCCGCTGCTCGAGCAGGCTGAAAAGACGATCGTCATCGATACCGAGCGAAGCGCCTGCGTCGCGTGCCAGTGCGTCGGCCGAATCGCAGATCGCCAAGGCTTCACGTGCGGCGCGCTCGCGCTCGACCGTCGGACGACGGACGAGGCCAGGGATGCGGACAGACGGGCGCGCGCTCATCGGATCACGCCGACTTCTGAAGCGCCAACGTCTGCTGCGCGGCACCGATAAAACCGTCGCGCAGATTGGACGCGATGGACACGAGCTTGCGCATCACACGCAGGTCGCCGCGTTGACCGACGTCGACCAATTCATACAGCATGAACTGGTAGAGGTCCGCCAACTGAGTCGCGAGTGAACCACCCTTCTCGAAATCGAGCGTAGCCAGCAATTCGCTGAGCAGCCCCCGCGCGCGACGCAAAGCCGAGACGCGAAGCTCGATATCGTTGCGCTCCATGGCGATTCGCGCACGCTCGAGATTGACGACGAGCTGTTCGAATACAATGACGACGAGCCGCTCTGGCGACGCGGAGAGAAGTTCCATCTCCCTGTAGCTGGAGGTCTGACTGGGGTAGGACATCGAGGCGTTGGCTGGAGTCGAAGCGATGGAGGGACCGAACCTGTGTTGCAGTATCGGCACCTTCATCATGATCCGTTAAGCGACTTCATTGCACTGGTGATCGTCGATCCCTGCTGCTGCAGCTTGGCCAACAGTGTTTCCATCGCCGTGAAGCGCTGTACCAGCTGCTCCCGGCGCAGGTCGAGTCGACGCTGTGCATCAGCCGCGCGCGTTTTGAGACGCGCATTCGAATCATCGATCGACTTGGTCTGCGCGCTGATCGTACCGACGCCGTACTGCGTCGCCAGGTCGGTCGCAGCAACGAACGCACCACCGACGCCGGAGAAGCCGAAGAGGGCTTCAACTTCCGTCGGCTTGGACGCCAATGCGGTCTTGAAGACGCTCGTGTCGAGCTGCACGAGACCGTTGCGATCCAGGGCCAGGCCGGTCACGGCGAGACTCGAATACGTCCCGTTCGCGGCGAACTTGGTGCGCAACGCGGTCTGAAAGTTATCGACGACACTGCGCAGCATCGTGTTGCCGTAGAGCGGTGCTTCGAACACACGCTGCTGGTCGAAGAAGGCGCGAATCGCGTTGTAGGCGTCCTTGAACTTGGTGACAGCATCCGTGCTCGCCTGTACATCGCGGTCGACTACCAGATCCACCGTCGTGCCCACTTCCGCAGTGCTCAGCGTAAGGGTCACACCGGTGACACCATCGGTGATGGTGTTGCTGCTGCGGGTGAGCTGTGTGCCGTCGATGCGAACGATCGCATCCTGCCCTTTCTGCAATTCGCGCGAACGTCCGGACGTGACAACCGTGGGAACGCCAAGCGTGCCCGTTGTGCCGTCTGCGTGCGTGACGGCAAGGGAAAGCGAGAGTCGCGATGTCCCACCGATGGAATCGACGAGTCGGAGCTTGCCATCGGTGCCGAGTGTCGCGGACGCGGTGCGCGCTCCGGCGCCAAAGCCCGAGGTTGCGTCGTTGATGGTGTTGAGCAACGTCTGCATCGTGTCGCCCGAGCCGACCACCAGGCCGATGGTGACCACGGTCCCGTCGCCGCGCACACCACGAATGTTGATGGCGTCACCGGCGACGAGATTGCTCGCGGCACCGCCGACTTGAAGGCCGGCGAGGAGTGTGCTGCTCGTGGCGGTCGCGTTGCTGTTATCCGTGAAGACGCCGCTGGCAACAGTCTGCCGGACCGTGCCGGTGGTGCCGGCTGCGAAGCCCAGTGCGCTGATGATTGCCGCGCTGTTGGATGGATCGGCCGGGTCCGCGGTGACGTTGCCGTCGGTGACGAGGCGATAGCGCGTCTGTCCGCCGTAGTCTTCGGATTCGACAGAAGCTGCGCCACCAGCGGCGTTGATACGCGCGGCAATCGTCGCGATCGAATCGACCGACAGATCGGCGCTGATGATCTGATTGCCGACTTTGATCGTGGCCGGTTGCGGTGTGACGGAAAGCCCCATCGCAATCGCAGCGGCCTGCACGGCCGAGGAAATGGGCTTGGTGCGCGAATCGAGAAAGCCGAGTTCACGGGCGATGCCGCCGGTGCCATCGACGAGCGTGATGCCGGCCGAGCCGCTCTGGTCTCGCGCGAGCACGAGGCGCCCACCGGTTGCGCCGTCACTCACAATCGTTGCCGAAACACCAGTCGCCGAAACGCCGGAGTTCGCGGTGTTGATCTTGCCTTGCAGATCCACCAGCGTGTCAGTCGCGGCGACGGTGATCGTCGCGCCATTGACGGAGAAATCGCCCGTCAGCCCGAGTGCGGCCGACGTGCTCGTGACCGATCCACCGGCGATTTTTGCGGTGTCGGCAAGTTGCAGGACTTCGACGCGGTAGCGACCCGGAGCTGCGCCGAGTCCTGCCGACGCGGCGAACAGCGTGCGTGACGTGGTGGGGCTGGGTGGCACCGATGCGGTATACCCGCCAAGTCCCGCGCGACGTAAGACGCGCGCGGTGTCGTTGAGAGTCTGAGCCAGCGTATTGAGCGTGGTCCAGGCTGTCTTCTGTTTGGTCTGTGAATCGATGCGGGAAGTAAGCGGCTTCAGGTAGCGGGCCTCCTCGGCCCGTATGGTCGCGTCGACCATGTCGTTCCACTGAATACCGCTCGAAATCCCCGATACGTTCGTTACAGAGCTGGTCGTCTCCATCAGAACTTCCCTCCCATCCTGCGTAGGACACGACCCCGGAGCCGGCGACTAGCCGACTCCGGGGTTACTCGTATTCTTTGGCGCTTACTTCGATTAGCGCAGGAGCTGCAACACGCTCTGGCTACCCTGGTTCGCCTGCGACAGCATCGCTTCGGCCGCCTGCTTCAGGATGTTGTTCTTCGTGAAGTTGGCCATTTCCTCTGCCATGTCGACGTCGCGGATCGTGGACTCGGCCGCGCGCACGTTCACGACGG
>JBKJTE010000337.1:0-12042 GCA_046590495.1 Gemmatimonas sp.
GATGAGTGCGCCATCGAGCGGCGCATTGCGCAGACTGTCAAACGCCATGCCGCGAACGACGATGGGTGCGAGCTTCGTCGATGCACCCGCCGTGGTTGGGTTTTGTGCGTCGACGTCGCTCGATACGGCGACCACGAGCATGCCCGCGACAATTCCTCTGACGATTCTCCGCAGCGCTCGCCTGGCGCGGTCTCCATTCGTCGTTGTCAACACTCGGCCAACATAGCACCACCGTCCAGACATTGATTTTCGGGCTTTGTTCGGTACTATTCCAGTCCCGCTACAAGGAAGGGTGATGGATACCGAACAGAAGCTTGCCATTCTGATGACCCTCGCTTCGGACGATCGCGAGGGCGCGCCTGGGAGTACGACCGCGGTGCCACCGCGCCTTCGCAACGCGTCGCGAGCTGGTGCATTGCGACCACTCAACATTCGCAACGTGCGAGTTGGTGCGTACGGTCCGCAGGCGAAGTTGTTGCGCATTCTCATGACGAACGCGTGCAGCTTCAACTGTCACTATTGCCCGATGCGTCGCGATCGTGAGTTGCCGCGCACACTGCTCAAGCCTCACGAAATGGTTCGCATCTTTCTCGATGCCGTCGCGCGGGGTTGGGCGAGCGGGTTGTTCATCACAACGGGAATTCCCGGTCGGCCGACAAAGGTGATGGACGACCTCATCACCACGCTCGAACTGCTGCGTGTCACGCACAAGTATCGCGGGTACATCCACGTCAAGATCGTGCCCGGTGCCGACGATGCGCAGGTGGATCGGATCACGTCGCTGGCCAATCGTGTGTCGATCAATCTCGAGACGCCGTGTGGCGATACGTTGTCAACGATCGCGCCCGACAAGAAGATCGAGACGACGCTTGTTGCATTGCGTCGTGCGCAGCGCGGTGTGATCGGCACGCGCAACGAGGAGCGGGAAGGTCGACCGCACGATCAACTGTTGCCTGGCGGTACGGCGGGGATCACGACGCAGTTTGTTGTTGGTGCGACCACTGATTCTGATCGCACGATCATCACCAAAGCGGTGGAGTTGTACGACAGCGGTGGCATGCATCACGCGCACTACAGTGCGTTTCGCCCCATTCGCGACACGCCACTCGAGAACGTGCGCGGCACACCGCCACTGCGTGAACATCGACTCTATCAGGCCGATCACCTCATACGTCGCTATCGCTTCACCAACGACGAACTGGTCTTTGACACGGTCGGCAATCTGTCGCTCGCGCACGATCCGAAGCTGGCATGGGCACTGGCGCATCCTGAACGATTTCCACTCGATCTCCGCACGGCGTCATTCACCGAGCTATTGCGCGTGCCTGGTGTCGGGCCGCTTGTGGCTCGCCGCATCGTGGAAGAACGTCGCACGGTGATGCCGCGCGGAATCGCCGATCTCAGGAAGCTTGGCGTGGTCGTTACTCGTGCACTTGGCTTTTTGACATTGAATGGGCGCAAATTGGCGGCGGAGCGGTGGCGCGAGCAGCTGTCGTTGTGGGCGCCTGAGGAAGATGTTGGCAGACGCGACACGATCTACGAGTTCAGCCCCGGCACTTTCCGGTAGCGAAGCAGACGAGATGAACGATGAATAGTCAGACCAACCGTGAACTGGCCGGGCGCGAACAGGAGATTGCGCTGCTGAGCGATCCCATCAACGATCGCCTGTTCGACGCTGCGGGGAGTGGAGATGTCATTGCCATCACGACAATCCTCAACGCGCAGCCGGACCGCCTCTACGTGCGCGTCGCACCGTATGCGTGGACGATGTTGCACGTCGCAGCGTCTAAGGGTCAACTCGCCGTCGTTGATCTGTTGCTCAAACGCGGCCTGAACGTGAACACGCGCGAACAGGGCGACGAGACGTATGCGATGCACTGGGCCGCAGCCGCCGGCCATGTCGACGTGGTGCAACGACTGATCGCAGCCGGTGGCGATGTTGTCGGCCGCGGTGACGATCACGATCTCGAAGTGATCGGATGGGCCACATGCTGGGATGGTTGCGACGACGACGCGCATCGTGCGGTGGTCGATCTACTCATCGCGCGCGGCGCGCAACATCACATCTACTCGGCAATCGCGATGCAACGCGCGGATGAAGTTCGGCGCGTCGTGGCGAGTGATCCGTCGTCGGTGAACCGACCGCAGAGTCGCAACGAAGATTTCCGCCGACCGCTGCATTTCGCCGTGATGAAGAATTTTCCTGAGATGGTGCACCTGTTGCTCGAACTTGGCGCCGATCCACTGTCAACAGATGGATCGGGGTATCCCGCGTACATGCAGGCGACGAGCACAGACTGCGATCGCGCGATCGTCGGCGCGATGCTCAGGCGCGATCCAAGAATGGGGCTCTTTGCCGCGCTCACGTTGCAGGACTACAACGCGGCCACGCGATTGCTCGAGGCAGATCCATTGCGCGCCGCAAAGGACGGCACCGACTTCGGCGTCCTGCATCTCATGGCCAAACGTAACAATGTTGATGCTGTGCGGTGGCTACTCGCGCACGGTGTGGACGCCAACACGTTGTGGCCGCATTGGGATTCAGACGTCACACCGCTGCACATGGCAGCGTTGGGAAATCATGCAGCAATGATACGGCTGTTGTTGAAGAGCGGCGCCGATCCCTTCATCCACGACACCAAGCACCACAGCGATGCGCGAGGATGGGCGGAGTTCTTTGGACGAGCCGACCTCGTGAAGTTATTCGATTCGCCAGTGGGATCGTTGTAGCGATCGGCGTTGGCGATGCAGCGCGTCAGCTCTCAGCGCTTGCCTGCATGATGTGCCTCGTGAACGATTCCGTATCGATGTTCGCGCCACACACCACCAACCCAACGCGCTTGCCATCGAGTCGCGCGCGGAGCGGATACATCAGCGCCGCGAGCACTGCAGCGCCTGCCGGTTCAACGGCCAGCTTGGCCACGCGGAACGTCAGTCGCATTGCATCGCGAATCTGATCGTCAGTCACGAGCACGATCTCATCGACAAACTTGTAGTTCATCGCAAACGAGTACGGCTCGCACCTCGGCGCGCCCAGCGAATCCGCGATCGTGCGCACCGCATCGATCGCCTGCGGTGAGCCAGCCGCGAAGCTGCGCTTCATGGTGTCGGCACCTTCGGGCTCGACGACGTATACCGCCGTATCAGGGCTCAACAACTTCACCGCGCAGGCAACACCGCCGGTGAGTCCGCCACCACCGGCGGCAACGATCACAGCGTCAAGCGAGGTGCCTGCTGCGCGCACCTGATCGATGAACTCCATCCCAACCGATGCAGTGCCGAGTATGGTTTTGGGACCTTCGTATGGATGAACGAACGTGCGTCCCTCGGCCGCCTCGATTTCACGCACGCGTGCAAACGCATCGTGCACATTCTCAACCAACTCGACAGTCGCACCGAGTTCGCGGCAAACCTGAATGCGAAAGGCATTCGCCGTTTTGGGCATCACTACCTTCGCTGTCGTACCGAGCCGACGCGCAGAGTACGCGAGCGAGATGGCGTGATTGCCAGCCGACACGCCCGTAACGCCGCGCGCGAGTGCGGCCGCATCGAGGTCCAGCATAACGGAGAGTGCACCACGCGGTTTGAAGCTGCCGGTGCGCTGAAACAGTTCTTCCTTCAACCACACCGTAGTCGACTCACCTACGGCCGCCGAGAGTGCGTCGTCAACGATCTGGCGAATTGGCGTGGTGATGACGAGATCGCCGAGCTTCGCACGATTTGCGCGAATGGCTTCGATGGTCGGTGCTTCGAATTCTGGCGTTGACACAAGCGGTTGCGTTCGGGGAGACGAAAAACGTCCTCGTCAAATCTACCGGTGCAGACCCGAATGGACGATACGTCGCCTGACCGGAGCGCGAAATTCTTGTTGCAGTTCTCTTGCCGTTCTCGGTTTTGAATCGTGCGGTTCTCCCTGTACCGCAGTGGTTTCTTTGTAGCTGTTCGCCGTATAGTCCGCGCGCTCCCCGCCCGAATACCGTTACGATCTCAGCCTAACGAAAGCGCCGACTGAACGCACGTTCGATCAGTACCGCCACGCCAACCCCGCACGTGTACGAAAGGAGATCGCGTGCATCAAAGCCTGAGCCAAGCACCAGATGCACAAGCGTCGATTGGCGGAGTGAGTCGAGAGCAGGCGTGTGAATTAGTTGACTGAATTCGACACAAAAGCTGATTGCCAGCGCGATCGCAGCGCGCATGATCGTTGCACTCCGCGGAATCAGCACGCCGACCAGCCACACCATCATCATCGCCCACAGCGCATCGCCCAGACTATCGCGAGCGACCCCACCGAGCGTATCGCCCCGATAGTGCACCGCGAGTCCGGCGCAGATCGTCACCAGCGCGAACACGACGAAGTGGGGGCGCCGGAGCATGATGGCTCCTCGTGGCAGATTGATGTGCGAAGCTCGGGCTACTTCTGCACCTGTAGGATCGAAGGGCATCAGTCGTCTGCACTCTGGTGCGCACCGGGCGATGTCGCCCGTTGCTGCCGAAGTACCTCGTACACCGCGATTGCTACACTCGTCGAAAGATTGAGCGACCGTACGCGTGGCGAGTGAATCGGCATCGACAGAAAGCGGTCGCGATAGCGTTGATGCAATGCTGCCGGCAGCCCGCCCGTCTCCCGTCCGAATATCAACACCACGCCATCCGGCGCATCGAGTGGCGCATCCCAAATCAGACGTTCGGCCTTTGTCGAAAAGAAATACGGTTCGCCAAACGTCGGCAGTTCGCGTTCGAACGCCTCCCAGTTTGGCCACAGACGCACGTCGACATGCTCCCAATAGTCGAGTCCAGCACGCTTCACTTCGCGTTCATCCAGCGAAAAGCCGAGCGGTTCGATCAGATGCAGCGTTGCACCGACTGCAAGGCAGGTGCGTCCGGCATTGCCAGTGTTCCAGTGGATCTCGGGATGAACAAGTACGACGTGAAGCCCCACGTGTGCTGACCGCTCGGTGTGAGTTGACGTGCGTGAGTTGACGTGCGTGAGTTGATACGCGAGTTCCGACTCGATGCCACTCGACGTTCCGCTCACGCTTCTGAGAGCAGCCCGGTCAGATTTCCGGCTGGATCGCGGAACAGCGCGAAGTGCACCCAGGGAAGCTTAGAGAATGCTGGCGCAGACGGAACTACTCAAACGGAGAACGCCCCATGGTTTCAAGCAAGGAAACTACCCCTGCCGGATATCTGGCGAGTCTTCCACCCGAGCGGCGCAAAGTCGTTTCCGCGATCCGTTCGTTGGTGCGCAAGCATCTGCCAAAAGGCTACGTGGAAACGATGAATTGGGGAATGCTGTCGTACGAGATTCCGCTTCGCGTCTTTGCTGAGACGTACAACAAGCAGCCGTTGATGTACATGGCGCTTGCGGCGCAGAAGAACAACTACGCGTTGTACATGACGGGAGTCTCGAGCAACAAGCTGCTGATGGGGAAGCTCGCTGCCGCCTACAAGGCGGCCGGACGTAAGCTCGACATGGGCAAGAGTTGCCTGCGCTTCAAGGACGTTGATGAACTTCCACTCGATGTGATCGCTGAAATTGTTGCGTCGACATCGGTCGAAGATCGAATCAAGGCGGAAGTGGCGCGGACAAAGGCGAAGTAGTCGGCATTCGCGCCAGGAAATACATCGATTGACCCTGCCTGTCGGCGCCCGGAAAGTAGAAGCGCGGCAAGTGCCACACTGACCAGATCACGCCAGGCATGATGCAGGTAGCGATGGCCGTGCAGATGCGACGAAAGGGGGTGATCGTGCTGGCGAGCGACGTGCTTGAATCATTGTTCAGACGCGGTGTGAGTGACGCGCGCTTCAAGGAGCGCCAATTCGATTCCATGATAGTGCGTCGCAAGCCGGGGATCCTCACCAAGCCGGCGTGTGCCAACGAGCCGGAACCCGAGCGCGGCGTAGTATGCGATCAGCGTGTCGTTGCTGGCCCACGTGTCCATGCGAAGCCCCTCACGCGATCGCGCGGCGCACTCTCGCCACGCCCAGGCGAGGACAGCAGCCACCAACCCGTGCCCACGATACGCAGCTGAACGCGCGATCCGATGGAGGTACAGATGTGCCCCCCGTTCGGCGTCGCCCCAGAGAAGTGCGTCCTCCTCGATCATCGAGAAGACACCAACGATCGTGTCACCGCTGGCAACGCGGTATAGCGCGCCCGCTTCGATTTCTCGCGTGATTGCTGCGTCAGCGAATTCAGGCCACACGACAGTCTCTCGGGCGCGTTGCGTCGCGCGACCATCCTCGTACGCTGCACGAACCGCCGGGAGATCGCCGACAGACGCCACTTCGATGTGCAAGCCGGTGCCGTCGTCCTGATGCGATGTCATGTCGTCACCACTCCCAATTGTGCTGCGGAAAAACTGGAGGCTTCGTCTTCTTGGCATCCGTGTTCCAACTGACCACACCACCCTTGACATGTGACCGATTAGTCACCTATTATCTCTCATGACAGACGACGATCGCGTCTTCAAAGCGCTCGCCGACCCGACTCGACGACTTCTGCTCGACCGGCTCTTCGCGCGTGACGGCCGCACGCTCACCGAGCTCGAATCCGAGCTGGAGATGACTCGATTCGGGGTCATGAAGCACCTCCGCGTCCTCGAGGAAGCGGGGCTCGTGGTCACCCGCCGGTCAGGCCGAGAGAAGCTGCACTTTCTCAACGCGGTGCCGATCCGGCTCATCCACGACCGATGGATCGACAAGTTCACCGAGCGTCGCGTGTCGGCGCTTACGGATCTCAAGCGACAATTGGAGGAGGATTCGGCATGACGACCAGCACAGCGCCTGACATCGGAACGAGCACGCAGGTGTATCGCATTTTCATTCGCGCGACGCCGCAAGCGATCTGGGATGCGATAACCAAGCCTGAGTGGACGCAGCGGTGGGGTTACGGGCTGCGCGACGAATACGATCTCCGCCCCGGTGGTCAGTATCGCGGACTCGCGAACGACGGAATGATCGCGATGGGAATGTCCGGCGTAATCGTCGACGGTGAAGTGATCGAGTCGGACCCGCCGCGCAAATTGGTGATCACCTGGCGCATGGCGATCGACCCGTCGATGAAAAGCGAAGGGTTCACGCGACTCACCTACGAGATCGAGGAAGGCACCAATGGCGTCAGCCGGTTCAGCGTGTTGCACGATTTGACGGGCACGCCGGGGCACGCGGCGATGGTGGCTGGGGGCAAGCAGGGACCTGGTACCGGCGCGGGTTGGACATGGATTCTCAGCGATCTCAAGTCGCTGCTTGAGAACGGCAACGCAATGTCGCGGTAACGCACCGCAGACAGCGCGCACCCGCACTCGTCGCCGGGATCAATTCCAGCCGTGAGTGCGGGTGTTGTGGTGCCATTGTAACGTCAGCGTAATGCGGCAACCTGGCCCAGCCGTCGAGACGGACACCGTACGGCACCGTCTCGTCAAATTCGAGGCCGCGCCGAAGCAATCGCAGATATCCACCATTGATTCAGCCATCCCGGTGTCTGGAAGTAGACTCAGGCTTGGATCTGCATCGGGATTCCGCAGTCGTCAACCTCGATCTGGTCGCACAGTGCGAGCTGCGTCCCCGACTGAATTCGCTCCGCACTCCAGAGCGCGACCATCGCGTCGGCAATGTCGTCGGAGTGCGCCTGCGAGGCGCGAAACATTGCGCGTAGCTCAGTGAACGAAGCGCCAAAGTGCGTCTGCAATAGCGCGACCCGCTCTTCGAGGCCTTCGCGGGTTCGCTTTGAATGACGCATGGGTTTGCCGCCGGCCATGACCGCAAAACTGACTTCCGGATGCACCTCATGCACACGCGGGATCAGCACTCTGGCCGTCTGCAACTCAAGATCGACGTCGCGAATCTTCGGCAGGATTCCGAATGCCTGTCGACTCATGCGTTTCCCGCACGCCGCAAACGATCGCTCGCACGCGTCACTGTAGGAACTCGCATGCAGCACATCGCGCGGCGGCGCGGAGAACACGCTGCTTGATCGGGGAGCGCCCAGGAGCGCCCGGGCACGTCGATCGCAGATGCGCTCGCCATTGCGTGCAAGGCCGATCGGGATATCAATCGCAATCGTGGAGATCTCCGCGGCTTGAGCAAACAGTGCGGCCGTCGTGACGATGTCGGCCTTGAGCTCACCGCTCGGCGATCGCTCGACGCGAATCCACCCCGCCGGACAACCGTCAACTCCGGCTACGCGTTTCTGATGCATTGAGTCTGAGTTGTGCGACTAACGTGCGCGTTCAGGTGCGACCATCCGCGTTTGGGCAACGGTGCACGTGCGACACCAGGTAAACCGGCAACACGAGGTAGTAGTTTCTGGGCGTTGGCTCACCTTCGATTCGAACCGCGACGGACCATCGCAGATGTACAAGATGCCGACCGCGGGCAGCGAGCCCATCCAGCTGACGTATGATTCGACGAATCACTTTGCGCCTGCCTGGCCACCTGATACCCGTCGTCTGGCGTTCCATGCGCGTGAAGCCGAGAGCAGGCCGTGTTCGTGATGTCGGCCGACGGCGGCGTGGCCGAGCGCGTCTCGAAGCCCGGGGTCGATGCCGAATCCGACATCTGGGTGATGACCATCCGCAATCCGAAACGACTGAACGTGCGCGTTCAGTGGCGCCGGATGTACATCGCAGCAAACAGTGCACGACAGCCCGTGTCCACGACTTCTCCACGGGGCGAGTGCTGGGAAGACCTCCGAGGTGTGTCTTGCGCCTGCCGAAGGTCAGTACCCCACCGCCATTCCGTCCTTACGCGGATCACTCCCCGCCGCAAATCCCCTGGGCAAGCGGATGATTGCCTGTGCACCACCGAACGCGATCGTCGGTTGCTCGATGAGCACGTGACCCATCGCCGCGAGCGCCGCGCGCACGCCGTCACCGATCGGTGCTTCCAGTGCGACGCGCTGCCCATCGTAGTGACGAAAACGCGGCGCATCGATCGCTTCCTGCACATCCATGCCGAAAACGATGTGGTTGAGCAGGAACTGGACATGGCCCTGCGCCTGCACGCCACCGCCCATAAGTCCAAAGCTCATGTACGGCTGCTCGCGCCCACCTATCGTCTGCGTTACGAACCCCGGGATCAGTGTGTGAAACGGCCGCTTTCCCGGCGCGACGGTATTGGGCATTCCCGCCGTGAGTGTGAAGCTCGCGCCACGGTTGTGAAGCACGAAGCCGGTGCCGGGGACCACGACGCCTGAACCGAAATAGTCGTAGTTTGAATTGATGAACGACACCATGTTTCCTTCAGCGTCGGCGACCGTGAGATACACGGTCTCGCTCTTGGTGCGGAGCGGCCCCGGATCGACACGCTCTTGCGCGCGCGTGGTATTCATGTGACTGCGACGTTCGGCGATGAACGCGTCGGTGAGCATCTGTTCAGCGGGCATCGCGAGATGATCCGCATCCCCGACGAAGCGCTCGAGATCCGCGTACGCGAGCTTCTTTGCTTCGATGAGATGATGCAGGTAGGGCGCCGAATTGTGCCCCATCGCTTTCAGATCGTACGGCTCGAGAATGCGCAGCATCTCGAGGGCCGCAATCCCCTGGTTGTTCGGTGGCAGCTCCCACACGCGATAGCCCTTGAATGGCACCGAAATCGGTGTCACCCAGTTCGGCGCGTTCTTTTTCAGATCGTCAAGCGTTACGAAACCATTCAGTTCGGCGATACGGGCGACGATACGCTTTCCGATCGAACCGCCGTAGAACGTCTTGATGCCACTGTCGGCAATGCTCTGCAGCGTGCGCGCGAAATCGGGATTGCGAAACCACTGACCGGCTTTCGGCGCGCGGCCGTTCGGAAGAAACGTCGCGGCGGCCGACGAATCGCGCTGCAAAAATGTCGTTTCGCTTCCCCACTGCGCGGCGATGATCGGCGACACGGGAAAGCCCTCGCGCGCGTACGTGATCGCAGGCTGCAGCAGCTGCGCGAGTGGACGCTTCCCGTATGTGCGCACGAGCATGTCCCATCCCGCCAGCGCTCCGGGCACCGTCACCGACATCACCCCCTGCTGCGACCCGACCCGAAAGCCGCGTGCCTGAAGCGTCTCGCGCGTCATGAGCGAACCCGCGCGTCCGCTTGCGTTGAGCGCGACCAGCTTCTGCTCCTTGGCGAGCCAGACGATCGCAAACATGTCGCCGCCGATCCCGGTCATGTGCGGCTCGGTCACGCTCAACACCGCCGACGCGGCGACGGCTGCGTCGATCGCGTTGCCTCCGCGCCGCAGCACCTCAAGGCCCGCCGACGACGCCAGCGGCTGGCTTGTCGCGACGATACCGTTCGGCGCATAAACGGCAGAGCGACCTGCCATGGACGTCGGTCGCTGGCCGTGGAGCTCTCCCGCAGCTGCGAGGAACGCGGGGAGCGCGGCGAGTGTAGCGAGACGCGTATTGTGCACTGTCATCAGCTGTTCTCCGGGAATACTCCGAAACTGGTCGCCGTCGTGGCCGCCGGCCGGGATGCCGAGCCCGGTTGAATCCCGATGTCGACTCCCACCCGTACATTCACGTGAGTCTGCCAATCTATCGGCGCGTTTCAATCCTGTTCGCGGAGAACCCATGAAGACGATACATGCACTAGCTCTCGCCCTCGCGTTGCCTGTTGCGGCGTCCGCGCAGCCGCCAGCCGCCGCACCACAACCGAACCCGGTGACGACGGTCTTTCGTACGCGCACTATGGCGTTGCAGCGCCAACTAGCGCAGGCCTTCGATTCGATTCCCGAATCCAAGTTCAGCTACAAGCCCACGCCGGTGCAGCTCACGATCGGCTACATCGCGCAACACCTGGCGAGCGACAATAACCTGTTCTGCAACGCCTTCGGCAACATGAAGGCCACCGTCGAGGCAAAGGACACGACGACGGCCGACTCGGTGAAGGCCAATTGGCCGAAAGCGGAGCTTGTCACCAAACTGAAAGCCTCGTTCAAGTTCTGCGAAGATGCGTTCGCGCAGCTCGATGATGCGAAGCTCGCCGATCAGGTTTCGCTCACCTTCGGCGGTAACACGCGCATAGTCGTACGCGCCAACATGGTGCTCGGCCACGCGCTCGACATGGCCGATCACTACAGCCAGATCGCGAACTACATGCGCTTGAACAACATGATTCCGCCGACGGCGCTTCCTCGGCCGAAGCCCGGCAGCAACTGAGTGACGTCGCCCGGCGCCTGCACTCGCTTGGCAGGGAGCACAGGCGCTCGGGCGACGGCGGGCTGATACCCTCCGAGGGGTGCACACAACGCTGGTGAAATCGCACGCACCACCACAACCTTGACGTGACCGTTTCACCCTCCGATCGCACCGCCTCCCCGCCATGACCCGCCGCCTACTTACTGTCGCTGCGCTCGCGTTCTTCACGAGCTCCATCACGCTGGCACAGTCCACGCCCGCCAATACGCTCACCGCCGCCGAACAGAAGGCGGGATGGAAGCTGCTCTTCGATGGCACATCACTGAGCGCGTGGCGAGGCTATCGGCAGACCGAGCTGCCGCCGGAGTGGAAGGCCGTAGATGGCACGATGGCCAAGGTGAAGCCAACCAACGATATCGTGACGCGTGAACAGTTCGGCGATTTCGAACTGATGCTCGATTGGAAGGTCGCGTTGCGCGGTAACTCCGGAATTTTCTATCGCGCCACAGAGAAGGAAGAAAAAGTCTACTGGAGCGCGCCCGAGTATCAGCTGGCCGAAGACTCGCTCACACCGGACAGTCGCAACATCATGACGTCCGTCGCAGCGGTGTACGGCTTCTATCCGTCAAAGCGCGGCGTGGTGCATGCCGCTGGCGAGTGGAACACTACGCGTATCGTCTGCAAAGGCGCGCACGTCGAACACTGGCTCAACGGGACGTTGATTGCGCAGTACGAGCTCTGGTCGCCTGAGTGGAATCTCAAACTGCATGGCGACCCCAGCGACCGCACAAAGAAGCCGCTCAAGTTTGCGCCCTACGCGAACTTCGGAATGGCGAAGCAAGGCTTGATCGCGATTCAGGGCGATCACAACGGCGCATTGGCGATGCGCAACATCAAGATCCGCGTACTGAAATAGCGG
>JBKJTE010000027.1:0-35094 GCA_046590495.1 Gemmatimonas sp.
GGCGCTGAACGGCATCAAGGCGAATCGCGTCGTCGTCGGCCAGACGCTGCGGGTGAGGTCGGCGGCTGCGACTCGCGCGAACAACACGAGTACTGCGGCCACGAATCGCACGAATACTGCGAGCACGTCGACGAAGAGTTCCGGGAGGACCTCGACAGCGAAGGTCTCACCCACCAAGGCAGGGAAGCCGTCAGCCAGCAAAGCGAAGCGCGCTGCGGCGAAGGGCCGCGCGTCGAAGGCGAGTGCGTCAAAGTCAAAGCGCGGCGCTACGAAGAGCGGAAAGAGCTCGTCAAAGGCCAGGGCTCCCGTCAAGAAGAAGGCTGCGAAGAAGTAGCTATCAAACGCATCGCGCGCACCGACCCGTTGGGGCGATGCGCGCGATCGAAGACGTTGGACTCAGGCGTTAAGTCGAAGCTGACTAGTTCAGCGTTCCCCGTCCGCGGTAACCTCGCATGACGATGCTTTCGTACCCGTTTGCCGGGTCTAGGCCCATGCTGATGGCGTTCTGCACCGCGCCGGGGCCGCGGTTGTAGACCAAGAGCGCGATCTTGAGATCTTTGTATTCGCGGATCAGGCCACGGAGATACTTGAAGCCGATGCGGAGGTTTACATCCGGATCGAGAAGCTCATCGCGCGTCACGTTGGGCTCAAACTCGCGGGCGGTGCCGAGCATGAGCTGCGTGAGGCCGAGCGCGCCGGCCGGGCTGAGGGCGCGTGGGTTGAAAACAGATTCAACGCGGACAAGGCGGAAGCCGAGTTCGGGTTCGATGCCGGCGGTCACCGACGCGTCGTAGATGCGTCGAGCGAGGTCGGGCTTAACCCGATAACGCATCGTGTAGGTATAGATGCGATGCCAACGCATGAGCGACTCACGCGGCTCGAACTCGGACTGTGCGACCATGCGCGGCGCGATGCCGAACGGCAGCGATGCGACTGAATCAAGATGGCGGGTCTCGGACCGGCGCGTTAGAACGGCACCCGCGGGACGCCACGATGGCTGGATCGCCAAGGTGCTTGCAGCGGTCGCGCTATCCGGGGTCACCGGGACCGAGCGGACAGTGGGCTCGGGGGTGAGCACCAGCGCCAGCGTGAAGACTACGGCGGCGGCAGCGAACACTTTGCTCAAACGGCGCTTGGCGAACCGGCGATGCATCCGCCGGCGGCGCGCACGCGCTTCAAGGCTACGAACTGATACGGCTGTATCGTGCATGGTACCTCGCATTCATCGGGACACTACAGATCGTGGTTGAAGTCTCCTTTCGTGCCGCCGCGTTTTTCGCGCAGCACGATTTCGGAAATCATCATCGATCGGTCTATCGCCTTCGCCATGTCGTAAATCGTCAGCAACGACACAGAGACTGCGGTCAGCGCTTCCATCTCTACCCCGGTCTGGGCGGTAGTTCTCACAAAACCTTCAACCCGGAGCCCCGGGAGTGCCTCCTCAACGCTAACCGTGACCTCGATCCCCGACAACGGAAGTGGGTGACACAGGGGGATGAGCTCGGCGGTGCGTTTGGCGGCCTGAATCCCGGCGATCCGAGCGACGGTGATCACGTCGCCCTTGGCTAAGCTGTTTTCCTGTATGGCTTTGAGTGTATCCGGATGCATACGGATACACCCGCTCGCGAGGGCCGCTCTGATCGAAAACGGCTTCTCGCCCACATCCACCATCTGCAATTTTCCGGCCCCGTCGACGTGCGATAACTCGCGCGCGGTCGGGTTTGTGGGCAAATCGCTCATGGCCGCAGGGTCTGGTGGAGGGCGCCGATCAGCGAAGCGCCAAGCAGTTGTGGGCTCACGTTGCCGTGCGCGCGAAGCTTCGCATCCTCGACAAGTACGAGCGTCATCGCCGTGCGCCGAGCGTCCGATTCATGCCCGGTGGCCACGAGTTTTCGGGTCCGGTCGTGCAGCAGAACGGTCAGCGCATCCAGCATATCAGAGAAGGCGCCGCGGGCGCCAGCTACGCCTTGACGTGCCGCCGTCTTGATGCGTTCTGTGGTTCCAGCGGGTGTCGATGGTTGCAGCGCTGCATCAAGTAGTCGACGCGCCGCCGCATACGACGCCGCGGTTGAGTCTGCGCCGAGGAGCGACCCGGGCGCCCCACCCGCCCGGGCGATGGTTTCTTCGCGGGAGGTGGCGCCGAGTCGACGTTGCACGGCCGCGTCGTCGAGAAAGGCTTCGAGGTCGACACGGGCGACCGAAGGGACTCGGATTGAGACCACCCGCGATTTGATGGTCGGGAGCAGCGACCCGGCTTCGCTGGTAGTCAGGATCAGCGTCGTCCCAGGAGGCGGCTCTTCGAGCAGCTTGAGGAACGCATTCGCTGCCTGATCGGCGCCCTCCTGCGAAACCATTCGCTCAGCGTCGCCTACCACGAAGACTGCGCGCTTGGCCATCGCCGGTCGCTTGGACGCCCCGTGAACGAGCGTGCGCACAGTTGCGACGTGGAGTCCATCACCGCCGGGAGGCGCAGCCCAGAGCCCGTCTGCTTCCATCCGCTCGGTGATCGCTTCTCCGAGGTCGGCCGCGACGTCGGCGTACGAGGGATCGCCGTCCTTGAGACGAGGACGAGGGAAGTACCAGTGCAGGTCGGGATGCACCAATCGCAGCGAATAGCGGCACTGTTGGCACGCACCGCACGGGTCGCTCAGTTGCTCGGCGGCCGCGCGCTCGCAGAGCATCAGCTGGCCAAGCCAGAGTGCGAGCCGCTGTTTTCCAACGCCACGGGCGCCTTGAAAGAGCAGGCTGGCGGGAAGGCGTCCGTTCCACGCTGACGTCGCCAGTCGGGCGCGGAGGTCGTGGTGGCCGAAGAGTGGGCGAAGCGGCATGGGAGGAATATGCGGGACGTGGGCAATGTTGTGGAGGCGCGGACCCGTGAGGACGCCGCGATTTCCACAAAAAAGACGGACACGAATCGCGCGAAATACGCGAATGGACTGCGAATGGGTGGAGGGGCTCTTCGCGGACGCCAGGATGCGTGGTACGTTGGCGGGATGATGAAACAGCGGGGGGCCGGGAGTGGGCGCGGCGTGGGTGCGAGTCTGCTCGCAGCGGTTTTGGTTGGTGCGATGGCGCAGATGGGTCGTGCGCAGAATGCGCCGGTGCGCGCGCGGGCGTTGGGGTTGATTCCCGGGATTTTTACGACGGGTCCGAACAACGCAATCACGGATGTTGCAGGGGTGCGGGTTGGACACGCGACGGTGAGCGAAGGCGATTCGCTGCGTACCGGCGTCACCGCGATCATTCCGCACGGTGGCGATCTGTTTCGCGATCGGGTTCCTGCCGCACTGCACGTCGGCAATGGCTTCGGCAAACTGCTTGGCGTCACGCAGCTGCGTGAACTCGGCGAGATCGAAACACCGATCGTGTTGACGTGCACGCTGTGCATCTGGCAGGCGGGGGACGCACTCGCACAGTGGATGCTGGCCAAGCCGCAGAACGCCGGCGTTCGGTCGATCAATCCAGTGGTTGGCGAAACGAACGACGGCGCGCTCAATGCAACGCGCTCGAGACCCGGGATTGGTGCAGCGGTCGTCCGCGCGCTCGCGGCCGCAGACAGCGGCCCGGTCGCCGAAGGGAGTGTTGGCGCGGGGCACGGCACGGTCATGTTCGGGTGGAAGGGGGGCATCGGCACGTCGTCGCGAAAGCTTCCCGCTTCGCTGGGTGGATACACCGTTGGTGTGTTGGTGCAAGGCAACTACGGCGGCGTCCTGCAAATGGCGGGAGTGCCGATCGGGCAACTACTCGGCCGCTACTCATTCCAGCGTGAGGTGGGGGCACCGCGCCCACCAGGTGGTGGAGCGGGGATGGGTGATGCGGGCGCTGAACGCGGTGACGGCTCGTGCATGATCGTGATCGCGACTGACGCGCCGCTGCTGTCGCGTAACCTCGAGCGCGCAGCGGCTCGCGCCGTGATGGGGCTCGCGCGCACGGGGTCAGCGGCCTCGAATGGATCGGGTGACTACGTGCTCGCCTTTTCAACGTCGCCATTGGTGCGTCGCAATCCCGATCTCACGCTCGCGTCGGCGCAGGAGCTTGGAAACGAGGCGATGTCGGCGGTGTTTCAAGCAGTCGTGGAAGCGACAGAAGAAGCGTTGTACAACGCGCTGCTGATGGCGACACCTGTAGCAAGCCGCGCCGGCCGCGCGAACCCGCTGCCGGTCGACTCGGTGCGGGTGTTGTTGCGTGCGCGTGGAATAGGTGGCGCGCCACGCTGAACGGGCGCGTTCAGACCGCGTCCACAAAGCTTTCACAAAGCGACCATATTGCGTTCACATTGCGTTCACATTGCGTTCTCGGCGGTAGATTTCAGGAGCAGAGAAGTCGTATTCAAGCAGGATTTAGAGACGATCCAGACTGACCCTCATGGGAGGTATCGTGCATTCGTCCGTCTCGTCGATTCCGGTTGCTGAGCGCAGTGGTGTTGCATCGTCCTCGCGCGCACTCGCGCTGCCATGGCATCTCGCTGCAGTGGTGTTTGCGGCGACGAGTGTGATTGTCGGATTGATCTGGGATATCTCCTGGCACATGACGATCGGCCGAGACACGTTCTGGACGCCGGCGCACCTGGCGATTTACACAGGGGGCGCCGTGGCGGGATTGAGCTGCGGCTTTGAAGTTTTGCGACGCTCGTTTTTCGCGTCCCCCAAGCCGGCGGACGGTGTCATGGTGTGGCGCATCTTCAACGGCCCGCTGGGCGGTTGGCTCGCGATCTGGGGTGCGGTCGCGATGTTGACGTCGGCGCCATTCGACAATTGGTGGCACGACGCCTATGGGCTCGATGTGAAGATCATCAGTCCGCCGCACTCGCTGTTGGCGATGGGTTTTCTCGCGATTCTGTTTGGCGCGCGCATCATGGCGCAGGCAGAGCAGTCGCGTGAAGTTGAGCGCGACGGTGACTCAGGGATGGCCCCGTGGGTGGTTGCGTTTACGAGTGGTTTGGTGTTGACGATGGTCGCGATCTTCACAACCGAGTATCACGAGAAGATCCGGATGCACAGCAGTTTGCTTTACATCGTCGCGGCGTTGGTCTTTCCCGCGATTCTCGTGTCCGCCGCGCGTTCGACGCGTCTGCGCTTTCCGGCAACCGCAACTGCGTTTGTATACACGCTCGTCATGTGCGCGCAGGTGTGGTTGCTGCCGTTGTTTGCCGCGACACCCAAGCTGGGACCGATCCGGCAGAATGTGACGCACATGGTGCCGCTCGACTTTCCGCTGTTGCTGATCGTGCCCGCCTTTGCGATCGATCTACTCATGCGGGCGACAGCGAATCGTGGTGCATGGACGCGCGCACTGATTTTGGGCTTGGCGTTTGTCGGGTTCTTCACGGTTGTCCAGTGGCCGTTTGGTGACTTTCTGGTGAGTGCGTCGGCCAAGAATGCATTCTTCCGCGCGGACAACATGCCGTACATGATGCCGGTCGATGCGTGGCCTTCAATCGGACGCTTCATCGAAGAGACGCCACCGGAGTTGGTGAAGGGCTTTGGCATTGCCACGTTGATCGCGGTGCTGTCGGCGCGTGCCGGACTCGGGTGGGGGAACTGGCTGACTGCGGTGAAGCGATGAGCGGTGATGTGATGAACAGTGTGGCGATGACGCTCGCTGGACGACGGCTGATCGCGCGCGTTATGGATCGTGCCGCGCACCGACTGAACGTAATCGCGTGCGTCGCACTCGGATGGATGGTGGCCACGGCGCACGTCGGTACGAATCAAGTTGTGTTTGAAGGGCGCGCCGGCGGTTATCCGGTGCGGGTGATGATCAATCCGCCGGGCGTTGTGCCGGCACAGGTGCCGATCATGGTGCGCGTGCTCGAAGGGACACCAACGCGTGTAACGGTGCGAGCTGCGCAGTGGAACGTGGGGACGAAGGGCGCCCCGCCCGCGGAACAAGCGGCAGTCGTTCCGGGCGATCCTGGTGTGTGGGCACATGACCTTTGGATCATGACCGCGAGCACGTATTCGGTGTATGTCGCGGTCGACGGACCGGCGGGGAACGGCGCACTCGTCGTTCCTCTGCAGACGAGCGCAACACGTACACTGGGCATGACCCAAGGGATGACCGCGATACTCGCGGTGCTTGGCGTGCTGCTGATCGTGGGCCTGTTGACGATTGTCGGTGCAGCAACGCGCGAAGGCTCGCTCCCGGCCGGCGAGCAGCCGTCGGTCGCACGGCGTCGCAGTGCACGCATTGCAACGGCGGCGACGGCAGCGATACTCGGCCTCGCACTTTTTGGCGGATCGAAGTGGTGGCAGGCGGAGGAACGCGACTACAAGCGTCGCATGTTCAAGCCGATCCCGATGGACGCGTCGGTGAAGACGGTGGATGCGGATCGCGTGCTGACAATTGCGATCACGGATTCGGTGTGGCGCTCCAATCGCGGCACTCCGATCATGCCCGACCACGGCAAGTTGATGCACCTGTTCCTGATCCGCGCCGACGATGCCTCGTCGATAGCGCATCTGCATCCGCTGCGCGTGCACCCCGATTCGTTCGTGACGCGCATTCCAGCGTTGCCTGAAGGGCGCTATCTGCTGTTTGGTGATCTGCTCTTTCAAAGTGGTTCGCAGCGCACACTCGTCGACACGATCGACTTGCCGGTGGCACCGGTCGTCGTGGGCGAATCGAATGCGCGAACAGCGAACAGCAGTCTGGGTGTGCCCGCGTTCGATGGCGACGACGCATGGCGCACGGTTGTACCTGTCGCGCTTGGTGCTGCGTCGCCGCTGGCATCAGGTGGAAGCATCACGCTCGCAGCGGACGTGTCAGCAGGTGCGCTGCGCGCCGGGCGCGATCTCCGACTGCTGGTGAACGTGCGTGATGCAAATGGCAACGCATCGACGCTCGAACCGTACATGGGAATGGGTGGCCACGCGATGGTGTTGCGTCGTGACGGCGGTGTGTTCATGCATCTGCATCCGACGGGGACCGCGAGCATGACTGCGCAGGCGCAGCTCATGCGACGCGAGCGCGGTGATACCGCGATGCTCGACTCCACTGCAATTGCGCAGGCGATGGCGGTCGCCGAAGCCGCCTCAATCGGTGGTGACGCCCACGCGGGGATGCAGATGACGGCGCCAACCATAACGGCGCCGCTCGCGTTTCCATTCGCGTTCCCGAGCGGTGGTGCGTATCGCGTGTTTGTGCAAGTGAAGCGGAATGGCGTGGTGGAGACGGCGGCGTTTGATGTGACGGTTGTCGAGGCGAAGTCGATAGCGAACTGAACTTGAAGTCGACGCAGCAGCGGTCTCGACTGTGAACGCATGCGTTATGCCGCGTCCATTCCGAATTGTCAGACGGGGGCGCACATTCTGGCACGCGTCACATTGGACGTCCGCTTCTCCTTCTCAATTGGAGTCTGCGCCATGAAGAGCATGTCGAAGTTGTTCCCCGTTGTGGTAGTCGCATTGTGTGCCTGTGCCGATGGTTCGATTGATCCAGCTTCACCAGACTTGACCCGGCGCTCCGAGCTCTCGGCGTCGCTGACTGGCAACACAACAATCGTCGTCGCGGAAGCATCGGTCGTGCGTCAAGCCGAAAACACCGCGCCCACGAACAACTGGGTGCTCTACACCCGCGCCGGAACGGCCGCGTCAGCGGCGCAGTTCGTCATCGGCCCCGATACGCCACCACTGGGTGTTGGTAGCTACCAGTCGCAGCTTGCACTTGGCAGCGAGAAGGCGTTCCTCTTCAACTTCGATCACGTCGGCACCGCACTTTCGAGCATCACCGGCTTGTCGTACGCGACATACAACAACAATGCGGCGGTCGTTGCCCTGCCGTCCATCAACATCCAGATCGATATCAACGGTGGCACTCTGAACGCGGGAGAATTCCGTACCCTCGTGTACGAGCCATATCAGCAGGGGCCGTTCGTGAATACACCGGGCATCTGGCGGAATTGGGATGCGTACAGTGGTGGCACGGGCCGGTGGTGGTCGACTGGCGTCACATCGTGTCCGCAGTCCGCACCGTGCGCGTGGACGGCGCTCGTTGCGAGCTATCCCGGTGCCACGATCACGGGCGGCTTCGGCATCAACGCGGGCAGCGGCAACGCAGGCTTGAATGCCTCCACCGATGCGCTCTCGATCGCATATGGTGGCGGCAGTGTGACGTACGATTTCGATCCGTACGTCACGCCGTCTTCAAAGGAAAGCTGCAAGAACGGCGGCTGGCAGACGGTCACGCGCGCCGACGGGTCGGCGTTCAAGAATCAGGGTGATTGTGTCTCGTATCTCAACACCGGACGCTAGCGTCGGTCGCGCTCGCACGTTGATTGCGCCGAGCGCGGGAAATTGAAACAACGCGGGGTTGGCCATGCGGCCGGCTCCGCGTTGTGTGTCAGCAGACTTGTTCGCGCTCGGTCTTGCCCGCATCAACCCGCTCATGCCGTCGACCTCACGGCGCCTCTCGCGCTGATAGTGTCGTTCGCATGATCGCTGCGGCGATGATTCGATGACGGATCAGTCGAGCGCCTGCGTTATGCTCGGCGAATGTTCGCCCCTTGCGTACACCTGATCGCCGAGCCGACCATATGGCCATGCCTGACGCGCGCGCGTATCCGCGTCCCGGTTCCGGGCGCACGATCTGGACCGTGGACGATCTCGCGCAGTTGCCCGACGATGGCAACCGCTATGAGATCCTGCACGGCGAACTACTCGTGACGCCGCTCCCCTCGAACAGCCACCAAGGGGTCGCGGGCCGACTATTCGTGCGACTCGCGCGTTAGTGTACGGCAAACACCGGATGGGCGTGTCGCACGCCGGGCGGGGTCTACATAAGCGAGACCAATTGGCTCGAGCCGGATATCGCCATTTACCCGGCGCCCGAGTACTCCGCGTTGCAGTGGCGCGAGATGCCGCCGCCGCTGCTCGTGGTCGAGATCGCGAGCGCGTCAACTCGGCGACGTGATCGTCATCGCAAACGGCCGGCCTATCTCACGCATGGCGTACGCGAGGTGTGGACCGTTGACAAGGAGGAGCGTGTCATCGAACGGTGGACCTCCGCGTCGGAATTTCCAGAGGCGTTGCGAGATGAGATGACGTGGACGCCCGACGCCACGCTACCGCCACTGGTGGTGAGCCATGTGGAACTGCTTGGCGCACGCGTCTGACGGAAAGTTGGTGGGCGCGGCGGGCCTGCGCGGAGTCGTGCGCAGAGTGTATCGGCGGTTCGTGCGCGTGAGGCCTATGCAGCGCTCTGCGCGGTTATGAATCGTACCATCGCTTCGAGTACCTCGCGCTCACGCTCCACGTGTGGCGTGTGCGCGCACTCCGGCAGGAACATCACGTCGACGGGGCCACGCACCTGGCGCGTGATCGCGTCCACCTGTGCGGTCGAGGCGTAGGGATCGTCCGTCCCCTGAATGAGCAACACCGGACATCGTACATCCGGCAAGCGCGATTCCATGTTCCACGCGCGGAATTCCGGGTGCAGCCAAGTGTCGGCCCATCCGTTGAACATGGCGTCGACGTCACGGTGGTACTTGCCGAGTTTCCGCCGCAGGTCGCCGGCGCGGTAGGCCTCGCGCGCACGCTCGATCCCTGTCAGTCCGACGTCCTCGACGAAGACGTGCGGCGCTTCGATGACGATCGCGCGGGTCGACCATCGAACGTCCGACGCATAGAGCAGCGCAATCGTCGCGCCGTCGCTGTGCCCGATGAGAATCGGATCGACGATGTTTCGCGCGGAGAGGACCGCTGGCAGAGCTATGAGGGCCTCATGCGCGAGGTAGTCGACGTCACGAAGTTCGGTCAACGGGTCGGACTGCCCGAAGCCGTACCGCGAGTAGATGAGGGCTCCACATCCCGTCGCCGCCGCGACGGCATCGGGAAACGTCTTCCATTGCGCGATCGAACCGAGCCCTTCGTGCAGGAAGACCAAGGTTGGACGATCCGATGCGGTCGGCTCGATCCATCGAAACTCGAGCCGGCGACCCGCGGCGGTGAGGAATCCGTACTGTTCGCTCTCGCTCTCGCTCAACCCAGCGCTCATCCGAGTCCGCTCATCCGATGGCGTCCGCCGAGTGCGCGCGTTGGCGCAGCACGAACTTCTGAATTTTTCCGGTCGATGTTTTTGGGAGTGGTCCGAACATGACAGCCGTCGGCGCCTTGTAGTGCGCAAGATTGGCTCGGCAGTGATCGATCAATTCGCGTTGCGTCACTTCCATGCCCGGTTTGAGCTCGACGTAGGCGCACGGTGTCTCACCCCACTTGGCATCGGGACGCGCGACCACTGCGGCCGCAAACACCGCGGGATGCCGATGCAGTGCGTCCTCCACCTCGAGTGAGCTGATGTTCTCGCCGCCGGAGATGATGATGTCTTTGCCCCGATCCTTCACCTTGAGATATCCGTCGGGGTGAATCACCGCGAGATCGCCGGAGTGAAACCAGCCTCCGTCGAACGCGGCAACCGTGGAGAGGGGATTCTTGAGGTAGCCCTTCATGGTGATGTTGCCGCGAAAGACGATCTCGCCCATCGTCTCGCCGTCGTGCGGGACAGCTGTCATCGTCGTCGGGTCGACCACATCCACGCCCTCCGTCACCTGGAATCGCACACCCTGTCGGCCGTTGTGCATGGCGCGCTCGCCTTGTGGGAGCGACTCCCACTCGGGCTGCTTGACGCAGATGGTCGCGGGTCCATACACCTCGGTCAGTCCGTATACGTGCGTCAGCTCTACGCCGCGTCGCTCCATCGCTTCAATCGTCGACGCCGGCGGTGCGGCTCCAGCGATGTATCCCTTGAGACCGTGCGGGACACCCTGCCACTGCTCATCCGGCGCGGCGAGCATCGTGTTGTGCACGATCGGCGCGCCGCCGTAATGCGTAACGCCGTGCTCCTTGATCAGCGCGAACATCACCGCTGTCTCGACACGCCGGAGACAGACGTTGGTGCCGGCGAGTGCTGCCATGGCCCACGTCACGCACCATCCGTTGCAGTGGAACATCGGCACGCTCCAGAGATAAACCGTGTAGCGCGGCATGCCCCAGGCGACGATCTCCCCCAGCGCGTTGAGGTACGCGCCGCGATGATGATAGACGACGCCCTTTGGGTCACCGGTGGTGCCGCTGGTATAGTTGAGGGCGATGGCATCCCATTCGTCGTCGGGTCCGCGCCACGCGTACGTTGGGTCGCCGCCATCGAGGAACGCTTCGTAGTCGATGTCGCTGAGCCGGTCTCCGTCGCCCGTGTACTCCGCATCCAGCACGTCGATCACCAGCGGCTTCACGACACATCGCGCCAACGCGTCGGCGATGACGCCTGAGAATTCGCGATCCGTGATGAGCACCTTCGCTTCGCCGTGATCGAGCATGAACGCGATGGTCGCGGCGTCCAATCGTACATTGAGGCAGTTAAGGACGGCGCCACTCATAGGCACGCCGAACTGGCACTCGTACATCTCCGGCGTATTGAGCAACATGACGGCGACGGTGTCGTTGCGGCCGATCCCGCGCGCGGCAAGGGCAGAGGCAAGGCGACGGCATCGCGCGTACGTCTCACGCCAGCGGAAGCGGCGTGCGCCGTGGATGACCGCGGTTCGCTCGGGGCACGCGGTCGCTGCCCAGTCGATCAAGGTCAGCGGCGTGAGGGCGGCATGGTTGGCCGCATTCCTGTCGAGTCCCGTGTCGTAGGGGCTGGGTACGGTATTCGACATCGTGGGCGCTCGGTGACAGGGGTGGCAAGCCGACGTGACACGGCCCTCCGTGTCGGTACGAGACGTTACGCTGGAGTCAACGCGCGCAACAGCGCGACTTCCGAGGTCGAACCGCTCATGCGTCGTGCGGGAAGTGATCCTCAGAGGCCGCCATCGCGCTACATTCGCGCGGTACGTTCTCTGCGGATTCCACGACATCATCGCCCCGACCGCACATGCGCCCGTTCTTACGCTCCGCACCCGGCAATGACATCGGCACCGACGGGGTGCGACGCGCCGCATGGCGCATGTCGGCCATCGTCGGCGGGTATACCGCATCGTTCCCCGATACGTTGCCGCCGTGACCGCCGTCCGTGCAGCACCCGGGCGCTCGCTTCGACGTGTCGCTGGCAACATCGCCCTGTTGATCGCGGTGGCCGCGTGCCGCGGGTCCGATGGCGTCGTCGACCCGGTTGTGCCGCCCGCGCCGGAACTACCGCCCGGAGGCATGGTGATCAGTCAGGTCTACGGCGGCGGTGGCAACAGCGGGGCCACGTTGCGCAACGATTTCATCGAGCTGTACAACAACACGCCGACTGCGGTGAATCTCGACGGCTGGTCGGTGCAGTACGCCAGTGCGACCGGCGCGACGTGGCAGGTCACGACGATCCCCGCGCTGTCGATCAAGCCGGGCCAGTACCTGCTCGTGCAGCAAGCCGCAGGCGCGGCGGGCACGGTGAGCCTCCCCGCTCCGGACGTCAGCGGTGTGATTGCGATGAGTGGCACAGCAGGCAAGATCGCACTCGTCAACAGCAGTACCGCGTTGACGGAGTCGTGCCCGGTGGGAAGCAACGCGACGGTGGTCGACTTTGTCGGCTACGGCGCGGCAAACTGCGCGGAGTCTACGCCAACCGCACTGTTGTCCAACACGACGGCGGCTATACGCAAGACTCTTGGTACGACCGACAGCGACAACAACACCAGCGACTTCACCGCCGATGCTGCGCCGTCTCCGCGCAATAGCGCGTCGGCGATCACCGCGCCCACTGGCTCGGGGAAAACGGTCGTTCGCGGTCCCGTCGCTGCGGTCGTCACCACGCCGACATCGGGCACGGTCGCCGTGGGAGCCACGACGATGTTTGTCGCCGTCGCCACCGACGCCAAGGGTGTGCGGGCACTCACGACGTTCACCTTCAGCAGCAGCAATCCGGCCGTGGCCACCATCAGCGCCATCACCGGCGTCGTGACGGGCGTTGCCGTCGGCTCGGCGCGCATCGTTGCGAAGGCATCGAACGGCGTCAGTGCAGACTCAGTCAACATCACCGTGACACCGGCCCTCGCCACGCTGGCGCTCAGCGCGCGCGCGGATTCACTGCCCGTCGGCTTCCAGGCGCAGCTGTTCGCGACTGGCTTCGATGCCAGCGGAGGGCCCATCGTCAATAACACGCAAGTGAACTGGCGCACCGACAACCCTGCAGTGGTGACTGTCAGTCAGACGGGCGTGTTGTCAGCCATTGGCGCCGGCACGACGCGCATCAGCGCGGTGGCCCGCAGCGACGGTACGACGACCGCGGCCACGACGATCGTGGTCAACGTGGCCGCCACATCGCCCACCGCACGCATCGGTCACAACACCGATCTTGGCGTGCCGGCGGACGCCGATCCGAGCGACGATTTCCTCATCACGCGACGACAGTACACACTCTCGTACAACCCGCGCCGCGCCGGCCCCAATTGGGTGAGCTGGAATCTGGATGCGTCACACAAAGGCAGTGCCAGTCGCTGCAACTGTTTTACCGCCGACCCGGCGGTCGTGGCACTCGGCTTCCCCGCATACGACACGAACGACTGGATCAACGGCGGGGCCTTCTCGCGCGGACACATGTCGCCGTCGGCCGATTGGGCGGTGAGCGACGGCGAGAACGCACCGACGTTCTACCTGTCGAACATGCTGCCGCAGAACCAGACGTTGAACGGCGGCGCGTGGGGCGCGCTCGAGAACGACTTGCGCGTGTTGGCGGTGGGGGCGGTGCAGATCTACATCGTCTCCGGGCCGATCTACACCAGAAATCGTACGGGCGTCGGCATCGACGGGCTTGGCTTCCTCGCCAGTACCACGCAACCGAACCGCATCGCTATCCCCGACTCGATCTGGAAAATTGCGATCGTCGTACCGAACGCCAATGACGTGACAACAATCGGGTCACCCGCAGCGGTGCAAGTCATTGCGGTGGTATTCCCCAACAGTGCCACGGGTACCAGCAGCTCGGCGGCGAACGCGTGGGCGCCGTTCAGCACCACCATCGCGGGCATCGAGCGCAGTACGGGCTACAACTTCCTGTCGCGCATGCCTGAGCCGATTCAGTGCCGACTGGAAGCCCGCGCCTGCCCGCCGTGACGGGAGGCTCTGGCCCTACGAGATCCCCTTCCTCACCGCGCGCTCAGTACGTCGCTCAGTACGTCGCTCAGTACGTCGCTCAGTACCGCTCCAGCCGTCGCGCGCCCGCCGGCGCCCGGTCCGTGAAATTGCAGCGCGCCCGCTGACGAACTTTCGATGACGATGCGATTGAACGCGCCCGTTACGCTCGCCCAAGCGTCGTCGGCCGTGACGCGAGTGGGGATGATACGCGCAACGAGTTCGCCGTTGTCGAGTGCGCAGCTGGCCAGCAACTTCACACGGTCGCCTTCTGCCGCGACGCGCGCGGCCCACGCAGCGGTTTCGGCGTCGATGCCACGACGAATGACCTTGAGCGACGCCGGAGCAACACCGAACGCCAACCAGGCGAGCACGCGCAACTTGTCCTCAGCGTCTTCGCCGGAGAGATCGCGCGTCGGGTCGGCTTCGGCGTAACCCAGTCGCTGCGCGGTGGCGATGGCAGCGGCGAGTGAGGCGCCTTCAGCGACCCGTTCGAGCACGTAGTTGCTGGTGCCGTTCAGGATGCCGAGTATGCGTGTGATGCCAACTCCGGCAGCGCCGCTGCGCAGGCAGCGCACAACGGGAATTGCGCCGGCCACAGCCCCTTCAAAGTCGATGCGTGTGCCATTGTTGCGGGCGAGCGCTGCGAGCTGCGCGCCGCGCTCGGCAAGCAACGCCTTGTTGGCGGTCACGACACGAATGCCGCGACGGAGTGCCGTCTCAACCAAGGTGCGCGCGGTTGTGGTACCACCGATCGCTTCGATCAGGACATCGATATCGTCGTCGATCAACTCAGTTGGGTCCGTGATACGCGCGCCCTCGACAGCGATACCGCGCGCGATCGCCTGTGCGAGCGCAGGGCGCGGGCGCAGCGCATCACGCACGAGCACACGCTCAACGCGAATGGCCGGGCTGTCGCCGTTGACACGTTCACCGAAGAGATCGAGCAGACTTCCGCCGACGTGGCCGCAGCCGGCGAGTGCAACACGCAGCGTGCGAGTTGGTTGGTTGGTGGTTGTACCAACACTGGCGCCGCTGCGCGAGACAACACGCAACGATGGCACACTGTGCGCCGTGCGTGCGGTCGTCGTCTTCGATTCGGCAGACTTGGGCTGCACGCCGGTCGCGCGCACGATCGCGTCGCTGATAATCGCACTCACGCGGGCGGTCTCGAGCAGAAACGCGTCGTGACCATGAATGGACGGCAGATCGACGTACGCTGCACCCGCCGCATTCGTCCACTCCTTCACTGACTCGGCGGGGTAGAGCAATTCGCCCGGGATACCGACGCCCGTCAGACGATCACCGAGCGGCGCCAGCGCGGCGGCAATGCCTCCACGACCGCGACCGACATCATGCGCATCCATTGCGGCAAGGAGTGCCACATAACTGGTCGCATCGAAGCGCTGCACCAACTTTTCGCCGTGGAATGAGAGCCAGTCGGTCACGAGAAACTGACCGTCCGCGTTACGCGTGCGACCGAAGCGACGTTCGAGTCCGTCCGGCGTGCGATAGCTGAGCATGCCGACCATTCGCGCGAGTGCGAGTCCGTCTTCAACACCTCCGACGGCAATCGCGCGCTGCATGATCGCGCCCCACACGATTCCCTGCGCCGTCTGCGCCGCAGGTGCCGCGAGAACAACGGCACCACGCACACGCTCCGGAAAGCTCGCTGCAAACTCGAGCGCAACCATGCCGCCGAGTGATCCGCCAGTGATCAGCAAGGGTTGATTCACGCCGAGTGCATCGAGCAAACGCGCGAGCACAGCGGCCTGATCGCGCGTTGTGAAATTGGGAAGCGCGTCGGGGTGATCGTTGGTTGGACCCGTGGTACCGTTGCAACCGCCGAGCAGGTTGGCGCAGAGGATCGCGTGCCGTGTCGGATCGATCGCGCCACCGGGTTCAATGACGCCCTTCCACCAATCGCTCGCGTGGGCCGTACCAGTCAGCGCATGCACCACGAGCACAAGATTATCTCGCGTCGGCGAGATCGCGCCTTCGAGGCGATAGTGCACGTGGACCGTCGCAATGCGTGCTCCGCTTTCGAGTACGACATCGTGGAAGGCGATCGTTTCATCGCGAATCGGTCACGGGCGGCCGGTACGAGAGAACTCGGCGGTGACATTCTCATTCGCGTCGTCGCGCGAGTCGTCATCGGGATTACGCTCGATGCGATCGCTCGCGCGCGCGCTTTTGCTACGGGAATCGTGAGGCACTGGACGCGTGGGTGTCAGGCGAAGCGACGTGCGGGGTCGGGCAGTGTTGCTCACGCCGCACTCTCATTGCGTTGCGGACCCGCGGTCGTGGCGCGTGTGGTGTTGATCGCAACGGCGGCAGCGAGTGAACGATCGAGATCTGCAATCAGATCCTCGACACCTTCCAGTCCAACCGAGAGACGCACGAGATCAGCCGTGACACCGGCGGCCGTGCGCTCAGCTTCGTTCAACTGCTGGTGTGTGGTCGACCACGGGTGAATGACCAGGCTCTTCGCGTCGCCCACGTTGGCGAGCAGCGAGAAGAGTGCGGTCTCCTTGATGAAGCGATGGGCCGCGGCCTCACCGCCGCGCACGCCGAAGGTGAGTACGCCTCCGAATCCACCCTGCAGATACTTCGCGGCGTTGTCGTGTGTCGTGTGTGCGGGAAGTCCCGGAAAGTTGACCCACGAGACAACCGGATGCGATTCGAGAAATTGCGCGACGGCGAGCGCGTTGGCGCTATGCTGTCGAATGCGCAGTGGTAACGTCTCCAGTCCCTGCAGAAACAGGAACGCACTGAATGGCGAGAGTGACGCGCCGATGTCGCGCAGCAACAACACGCGCAGCCGAACTGCAAACGCGATGTTGGCGCCCCCGACGTTTCCAAACGATTCAGCGAAACGGAGTCCGTGATACGCGGCTTCCGGCTCCTGATAGAAACGACGGAAGCGTGCAGTTGCTGCCCAGTCGAACCGACCGCCGTCAACAATCACGCCGCCGATCGATGTCCCGTGTCCACCAATCCACTTGGTTGCGCTGTGCAACACGATGTCGGCGCCATGCTCAATCGGGCGCGTGAGAATCGGTGTGGCAAAGGTGTTGTCGACAACGAGCGGGAGATTGAAGTCGTGCGCCAACGTGGCAAGCGCGCGCAGATCCGGCACGTCGAGCGCGGGATTGCCAACGGTTTCGACATAGATCGCGCGCGTATTGTCGTCGATGGCTGCCGCGACGGCGCGATGATCGTGAATGTCGACGAAGCGGGTCTTGATGCCGAGTCGTGGAAGGGTGTGCGCGAAGAGCGCGACCGTACCACCGTAGAGCGACTGCGACGCAACGATGTTGTCGCCGGCCTCGGCGAGGTTGAGAATCGCGAGTGTCTGCGCGGCCTGGCCACTCGACGCGGCAACGGCGGCAACTCCACCTTCGAGAGCGGCGACGCGCTGTTCGAAGACGTCGGTGGTGGGGTTGTTGATTCGCGTGTAGATGTTCCCGAAGGCGCGCAGGCCGAACAGATCGGCGGCGTGTTCGGGGCTTTCAAACACGAACGATGATGTAGCGTAGATCGGTACTGCGCGTGCGCCGGTGGTCGGATCAACTTTCTGGCCGGCGTGCAGCGCGAGTGTGTCGACGCTTTGCGGCTTCGGCGTTGCGGTATTCGTCGTGCTGTTGGACGACGAATGCGACGTGCTGTTCGACGGCGACTGGTTCGCGGACATCGGGCACTCCGTTGAGAAACACGTGAGTGCCGCCAGAAGCAAAAACGCGCCCGGAGCGGAGAGCCGCCGGGCGCATGAAGGCTATTTAGCTCCTTATTTTGCGTGGCGGCAAGCGGCGGCAAATCACCACGGGTGCGGGATGCACCAGTTTGTCTTCAGTTGTCTTGCTGCGTTCGCCTGGACCGGAAATCAGGACGGCCCGCTTCGATTTCTCGTCGCGGGCCGCAAGGGCCACGACTTAGACGGATATCCGGTGCCTCAGGCACCGGTGCGCGACCCGTCAAATCGGGGAACTCGCCGCGCACATGGCAGTATCGACCGCTGTCCGAAAAAGATCAAGCCCTCTCTTTCTCGTCAACGCCCGGCCGACACCCATGCTCAGATCGGCTTGTAAACGGCCATGTAGACCGCGAGGCCGACCAGGAACGGGAGGAGGATCATGAACGGCTTGGCCAGCGCTGGCTTGCGGTACGGGAGCAGCACAATCGCACTGAGCAGGAGCCAGATCAGCATCTTCACCAGCAACCAGCCGGGGGGCATTCCGCGCACGAGTCCGAGGCGCGCCATCATACCAAAGCCGCCGAGCAGAATGAGAAACGAGCCGGTGCCGAACATCGCAGCGACAATGCCGCGCGTTCTGGTGTTCGCTTTGGTGCCGCCGTTTGCGGCATGGACGGCCACACCGCCGATGGCGATGAACAACATCGCGATGCCGATGAGATGAACGATTTCGTACGCGTCGCGTGGGAACATGAGCCGATTGGGTCGTGGAGTGGGTGAATTGACAGGTGACTAACGCGCGCGTTACGCCAACGGACGCACCAGCAGCAGCCCGTGCACGTCGAACAGCTCCGACGTCTCCGGCGAGAGCGCGCGATAGCTCGCCAGCACTCGGCTCAGCGCTTCCTGCGCATCGACGCCCGTCGCTGAGAGATGACCCATCTTGCGGCCGGCACGCGCTTCCGCCTTGCCGTACAGATGCAGACGCGTCGATTCGATCTCGAGTGCATCTGTGAATGCCGGTGGCGTCGACTGCAACCACACTTCGCCGAGCAGATTCACGATCGATGCGGGCGCCAACAACTGCGGATTGCCGAGCGGCAGGTCACACACCGCTCGAACGAGTTGCTCGAACTGATTCGTTGCGTTGCCGCGTTCACTGTGGTGATACGTGTTGTGCGGACGTGGGGCAAGTTCGTTCACCAGCAGCACATCGTCGGTCGTCACAAAGCACTCGACGGCGAGCAGTCCGACGATGCCAAGCTTGGTGGCGATGTCGACGGCCAGCGCCTGCGCCTGAATGGTCATCGCATCGGTGATGAATGCAGGGACTACGGCCCAGGTGAGTACGCCCCCGGTGTGATGATTGCGCGATGGCGGGTAGACCGCGACTTCGCCCGAGGGACGACGCGCGACAAGCACCGAAATTTCGTAGGCGATGTTGATGCGCTGCTCAACGAGACAGGTCTTGCCGCCGAGTGTGTTCCACGCGTCGAGGGCGAGCGATGGGTCGGCAAGTCGGACCTGACCGCGTCCGTCGTAACCACCGCGCGATGCCTTGGCGATGCACGGTCCGAAGTTGCGCACGGCATGAGCGATATCGTCTGCAGATGTTGCCGCGACGAACGGTCCGACCGGAAAACCGTGCTGGTGCAGCCAATGATTCTGGCGGATGCGGTCCTGGATGATGAACACGGCATCGCGCCCTGGCCGCAGAGGCGTTTGCTGCGCGACCGCATCGAGCACATCAGGGTGAATCTGTTCGATTTCGAGTGTGACGACATCGCACCGCGAGGCGAGATCGACTGCCGCGGCCACGTCGCTGAACGACGCCGTGATCGTACGCGACGCGATGGCTCTGCACGCGCACGCGTGATCAGGGTCGAGCACGTGGATGTCGTAGCCCATCGACCGCGCGGCGAACGCAGTCATCCGACCGAGTTGACCGCCACCAAGAAACCCGATCGTCGCGCCCGGAAGGATCGCACCAGTCTGCATTGTCTTGTTCATCGGCTGCGAATCGGTCACGATGAGATCGCGTTCGGTGCCGACAGCGGGCGCGCGAGTGCTTCAGCCGACTTCGACGCGCGACGCGCTTCGAGTCGTTCGCAAAGCCCGCGATCGCTCGCGGCAAGTATCTGTGCGGCGAAGAGCGCCGCGTTTGTCGCCCCAGGTTTGCCGATTGCGAATGTGGCGACAGGAACACCGGCGGGCATTTGCACGATGCTGAGCAATGCGTCCATGCCGTTGAGTGGTGTCGCGACGACAGGCACACCGAGCACGGGCACCAACGTCTTGGCCGCGAGCATACCCGGCAGATGCGCCGCGCCACCAGCACCGGCGATGATTGCACGCAGACCGCGGGGCGCCGCTTGCTCGGCGTAGGCAAAGAGCCAGTCCGGAGTGCGGTGCGCCGAGACTACGCGCGCTTCGTACGGAACGCCAAGTTCGGCGAGAAGTTCGCACGCGGGCGCCATCGTGTCGTAGTCGCTGGCGCTCCCCATCACGACGCCGACAAGTGGCTGCGTGTTAGGTGGTATTGGTGGTGCTTTGCCTTCAGCGGCAACGCTCACTCCAAGCTCCGAATGAAGAAGAGAGGTTCGCATGCAATCGCTACTTTTTCGGAGCGATCACGGGAAGACGTTCCGTTCCGCTCCACTCCTGGAACGAGCCGTCAAACATTTTTGCGTCGTAGCCAAGCATCGTTGCAACGAACCAGAGCAAGCTCGCCTGCTGCCCGATGTGGCAGTAGGTGACGACAGGTTTGCCGTCAACCACGCCGGCGTCGGTGAAGAGACGACGTAATTCCGTTGGTGCCTTGAAGTGTCCGCTCTCGCTCACCGTTGCGAACGGAATGTTGACGGCCGTGGGAATGTGTCCCGGGCGCGGAAAGCCGCCACCATCGCCGTTGTAGAAACGTGGAAGACGCGCGTCAACGATGGAGAGTCGTCCATCGCTCGTTGCGGTTTCGACGGTTTCGATTGTGGCAATGAGCTCAGGACGCGGACGCGGTGTGAACTTTGTCGCAGCCGCAGCGGCAGGTGCGCTTACCGTTGTTGCGCGCCCTTCGTTGCGCCAGGACTTGTAGCCGCCATCGAGCATCGACGTGCGATCCATCGCACCCAGATACGCCAGCGTCAGGAAGACACGCGCTGCCGACTGCAGCGTGTCGTCATGCGGCACCACAATGATGCGTGACTTGTCACCGATGCCGTTTGCCTGCGCCCACTTGGTGAGCACTTCAACCTCGGGCATCTGCAAGGAAAGCTGACCTGCGGCCGTCGGCTTCGAAATGTCCGCCAGTGCGACAAAGCGCGCGCCGGCCAGATGACCGCTGTCGTACTGCGCGCGTCGACCGACGTGCAGCACCACGAGATCCTGATCGCCTGCGTGCGTGGCGAGCCAATCGGTCGAGACGAGCATATTCGGCCGTCCCGCGCCGCGCGTCGTCGATACGCCAGTCTTGGGCGCCTGATGGCACGCGCCGAGCGCGAGCAGGGCAAGCGTTGCCGCAAGCACGGGTACAACGCCACGTGAGCGAAAACGCCTTGTAGGACGCGCTGTAGTCTGATTCATCACGGGAGGCTCAGGGAACGGGGAGGCGACGACCGCGTGCATCAACAACAATCACGGGCGCGATTTTCGTGGCCTTCAATGCGCCTTCTATCGACGCACGATCGCCCGCGACCACAATCACCATCTTCTTCGGATCGACATACTGATTGGCGACACGCTGCACCTCGGCGGCGGTGACCGCACCGACGCCTGCGTTGAAGCTGCCGAGCGTCGCGAGTGGAATGCCTGACGGAATGAGCGCGGCGATCTGTCCGGCAATGTCCGTCGTCGACTCAAAGCGTTCGGCGTAGCCGAGTTGCAGGTACTTCTTCACTTTCGCGAGTTCGGCGGCTGGGAGCGGTTCGCGGATGCTGCTGAGCTCCTTCATGAACTCGATGAGCGACGAATCGGTTTTCGCGGCGACGACTTCGGCGCGCGCGGTGAACGAGCCCGGTTCGCGACGCATGGTGAAGCCCGAGTTGGCGCCGTAGGTGTAGCCTTTGGTTTCGCGCAGATTCTGGTTCAGCCGGCTGGTGAACGAACCACCGAGCGCCGTGTTCATCACCATGAGCGGATAGTAGTCCTTGGTGTTGCGCGCGACGCCCACGCCACCGATCCGGAACGACGACTGCGGTGCCTTGGCCTTATCGACGACGTAGACAGTCGTCGCGCCGGCGGAACTGGGCACCACCTTGGCGAGCGCTGGGAGGTCTGCTCGCTGCCACGCACCGAAGGCCGCTGTGGCGCGCCTCATTGCTTCGGCGACTGAGAGATCGCCCACCATCACCAGTGTCGCGTTGTTCGGGCGATACCACGTCTTCCAGAAGCTGTCGACGTCCTCGCGCGTGATCGTTTCGACGTCTTCGCGCGTGCCGCCCGGCGAACCACCGTACGGATTGTTGTCGCCAAAGACCAGCGCGGCGAATGCGCGGTCTGCCATCGCCGGTGCGCGATCAGTCTCCTGGAGCAGCGCGGTGAGTCGCGCGCTCTTCTGCTGCGCGAAGCTCTTCTCGGGGAACGTCGGGCGAAGCGCGACATCGGTCATCAGTGCCAAGGCACTGTCGAGCGTTGCGACCGAGGTGTGGAGCCGGATGGTGCTCTGCTCGAATCCACTACCGGCACCAAGCTGGATTGCGAGGTACGCCTGCTGTTCTGCGATCGCCGCTGCGTCGCGCGGGCCCGCCCCTTCGGTCAGCAGTCCGGCCGTGAGCGTCGCGAGTCCATTCTTTCGCGCTGGTTCGGCTTCCGTGCCGTTGCGCACCACGAGCGCGATGTCGACAATCGGCAGCTCGTGCTGCTCGACGATCACCAGCTTCAGGCCATTCGGGAGTGTGCGTTCGACGATGGTCGGCAGCACAAGCGCGCGCGCAGTGGCGAGTTTGGGCGGTGCAGTGAACGGGTTGGTGGTCTGCGCGGGGAGGGCCAGGGCCGGTGTGCAAGCAGCGATCAACGCTGCGGCAGCGATTCGACAGGTGCGTCGCATTACTTCGACCCTCCAGCCGTGAGTGCCAGCTCTTTCTTGCCTTCGGGAACGACGGTCAGGACGATCTTGGGCTGTGACAACAGATACTGCTTGGCCACGCGCTGAATGTCGGCAGAGGTCAACTTTTCGTAGCGCGCGATATCCTGACCGATCCACTCAGGGGTACCGGCGAAATAGTTGTAGTAGCTCAAGCGGTCAGCCTTGCCAAGTACAGACGAGAGTTCATCGAGGAGCGCGGCGCGCGTGCCGTTCTTCACGCGCGTCAGTTCGCGGTCTGTCACCCCGTCTGCAGCGATCTTCGCGATGGCAGCATCGAATTCTGCCGCGAGTTCGCGCGGATGCACGCCAGGCTTTGCTGTTGCGCGCAGTCGGATAATGCCATCGAGCCTGCTTGCTTCGTCGCTCATCCCAACGTCCTGGGCAAGTTGCTTGTCGTAAACCAGCGTGCGATAGAGACGTGAGCTCTTGCCGCCGGCGAGAACGGACGCGAGCGCATCGAGCGCGGGTTCATCACCGTGCAGGGCCTTCACGCCATGCCAGATGTAGTACGCGCGGGGAAGCTGCACGCGATCCTCCATCACCATCACGGTGTCCTTCTGCAGCTTGGGCGCCGGAACAAGCGGGCGTACCGGTGCATCGGGATTACGCGGAATTTTTCCGAAGTATCGCGTCGCCCACGCTTTCGCCGAATCCGGATTGAAGTCGCCCGCGATAGTGATGCTCGCGTTGTTTGGCGCGTAATACTTGCGGAAGAACTCTTTCACATCGTCCACCGATGCCGCGCTGAGATCCTTCATCGAGCCGATCACGTCCCACGAATACGGATGGTTGGCCGGAAACATCACCGGCAGAATGGTTTCGTCGACAAGTCCATACGGCTGGTTCTCGACGTTCTGTCGACGTTCGTTCTTCACGACATCGCGCTGCAGATCGACCTTGGCCAGATCCATCGTCGGGAGCAGCCACCCCATGCGATCAGCGTCGAGCCAGAGCATCAGCGGCAGCGCGTTCGACGGTCCGGTCTCGTAATAGTTGGTGCGATCGAACGTCGTCGATCCATTGTTGTTGGCGCCGCTGGCCTCGAGCCACTGGTCGAATTTACCGACGGGCACATTCTGCGAACCCATGAACATGATGTGTTCAAAGAGGTGCGCGAATCCTGTGCGACCCGGCTTCTCGTCGCCGGAGCCGACCTTGTACCAACCATTCACCGCGACGATCGGCACGGAGCGATCGACGTGCAGGATGACTTCGAGCCCATTCGGGAGGGTGAACTTTTCGAACGGAATGGTCGGCGCTTTTTGTGCGCGTGCACCCAAGGGCGTGAGTGCGCTCACGAGGAGCAGCAGCGTCAGCCAGTTTTCGATTTTTTGGCGGGCGCCAGACAGGAAGGGCATTGTGAACGGTCCGAAGTAGGGGGCGCGGCGAACGCAGGCACCGCTGCTCGCCGTCTGCATGGAACGTCAAAGGTCGACGGCACGGAGGCAAGCGGCACACGAAGTCAGACACGCCATTCCACCGGATCGGTTCGTAGTGTCGCTTGTACACGGCTGCGCGGCCCCACACCTTGGCCCGATGCCACAAACACGGTACGAAGCCCGCTTAGGGACGTTCTCCGGGACGATGCTTGTCGTGGGCGGGATCATCGGCGCCGGGATCTTTCTCTCCCCTGCTGTCGTCGCGCAGCGCGTAGGCTCTGCGTCGCTCACACTTGGCGCCTGGGGGCTCGGCGCTCTGGTCGCGATCATCGGCGGGTTCGTTTACGCGGAGCTTGGCGCGCGACGCCCACTGGCCGGCGGCACCTACATCTACCTGCGCGACGCCTTTGGCCCACTGCCGGCGTTCCTGTATGGTTGGGCGCTCTTTCTCGTGATTGCAACGGGCGCGATCGCAGCCGTGGCGATGACCGGCGCGAGTTATCTCGCCACACTGTTCGCGCTTGACGCGTCGATAGTTCGACCGCTGGCGATTGGGCTCATCGCCGTCCTGACGGTGCTGAACATCCTCGGTGTTCGCATCGGTGCGACAACCGGCAACGCACTCACGCTGCTCAAACTCGGTGCGATCGCCGTGCTGGTCTTCGCGGCGTTGGTGCTTTCGCCGTCGCATCCCGCACCGGTGTCGCCAGTTGCTGCTGTGCCGCTCGTGGTACCGGCGGGCGGAATGGCGCTCATACTCGCGATGGGCGCGGCGCTTGTGCCGGTGCTCTTCTCGTACGGCGGATGGCAACAAACAAATGCCGTCGCCGAAGAACTCGTCGATCCGGCACGGACGCTACCACGAGCACTGATACTCGGCGTGCTGGTCGTCGTCGCGACCTACATGCTTGTGAACCTCGCCTACCTGCGCGCGTTAGGTGTGCAGGGGCTCGCGGCCAGTCAGGCGCCCGCTGCCGATGCGATGTTCGTGTACCTCGGTGCACCGGGACGCACGCTGATCACCTTTGGCATTGTCGCATCAACTATCGGCTTTCTCAGCATGGTGATTCTGATGTCGGCGCGGGTGTACCAGGCAATGGCCGCGGACGGGCTGTTCTTTCGGAGCATGGCCGAGTTGCATCCGAAGACGCGAACACCCGTTGCGGCATTGGTGGCGCAGGGGTTGGTCGCGCTCGCCCTATTGCTGAGCGGTACGTACGGTCAACTGCTCGACTATGTGGTGTTTGCCGACTGGATCTTCTTTGGGACGACGGCGGCGGCGCTGTTCGTGCTGCGTGCGCGCGACGCGCGGGCAGGGACGCATCCAACGGTGCGCGTGCCATTGCATCCGTGGACGACGATACTGTTCATTGCAGCAGCGCTGTACGTCGTGCTCAGCTCCATTCGCTCAAACCCCGCCAATGCGCTCTATGGCGCCGGACTCATCGCACTCGGCTTTCCTGTCTATCTCTACTGGCGTTCAAAGAACAAATCCAATGGCGCGACGACCAACGCATGAGCGGAGCTGCAGTGGTGAATGAGCATACAACACGCGCGCACGTCGAAGGGCTGTTTGTGCATCCGCTCAAATCGGCCGGTGCAATTTCTGTTGATGTGCTGGAACTGGATGCGCGTGGTGCGACTGGCGATCGCCGCTGGCTGCTTGTGGATAACGCCGGCATGGCAATGACTGCGCGCGAGTTCCATCGGCTGGCGCTGATTCGCCCGGCGTTCACTGAAGCGGACCGGAACGGCTCGCTGCAACTGGACGCACCCGGCTTCTCGACATGTAACGTGCGTGTGCCGACCGATCCGACCACGCGCTCGGTGCGAATCTGGATTGACGATGTACCGGCTCATGATGCGGGTGATATGGTCGCCGAATGGTGCAGCGATGCGATCGGTGCAAACTGCCGCATGGTGTACCTCGCCGACCGTGCAGCGCGTCCACTACAGGCCAAGTATGCAGGCTCGTTACCGTACACCGACCGCCAAGTGGCCTTTTCCGACGGTGCACCACTCTTGCTGCTTGGTCTGGCCAGCATCGACGCGCTGAACGCGCGACTGGAAGAGCAGGGAGCGGAAGCTGTGAACTATCGACGCTTTCGTCCGAACGTGCTGCTCGCCGGAACGAGCGCGCACGAGGAAGACACGTGGCGCGAGATTGCAATTAGTGATGTGACGATTGGTGTGGGGTCGCAGTGTCCGCGCTGCGTGATGACCACGATCGACCCGGACACGGCGGAGGGCGGCGCTGAGCCGCTGCGAGAACTCTCGCGCTATCGTCGTACTGAAAGCGGCGTGGTGTTCGCCATGAACGCAACACACGCGGCGCCGGGAAAAATTAGTGTTGGTGATCGCGTAACGGTGACCGCGCTGAGGTAGCGCATAATGCTCGGCGCTACGCGAGTGGTACGAGTATCCGCGCGCGGTTCAAGGGCACGCCGTGATCGTCGACGCGACTGATGGAGAAAATGCCGCGATGCGATTCTGCCACCCAACGCACGATCGCAAGCCCCAACCCGCTGTTTGCGCGACCATCGCCGCCGTTCCCACCGCCGTTGCCCGTATTCATGGCGGCGACGAACTCGTCGCCACTGCTGGTCACGTCAATCGCAGCAGCGCCTGCAACGAGTGTGCACGACACCGTCACTGGTCCATCGGCAGTGCCGTGGCGGCAGGCGTTCTCGAGCAACTCCAGCATCGCTTCCTGTAGCAATGGCGCGTTCCCGCGGACAACGATCGGCTCTGCATGACCGATGGCGAGCGCGCGACCGAGCGTCATCGCGCGACTGCGCATCAGGTCTGTGCATTCAAGCAGCAGCCCGTCAAGTTCAACCTCGTCTTCAAGGCGCACGGGTTCACCGGTACGCGCTTCGGCCAACAGAAACAATTCGTCTACACGCCGACGCATTTGCTCGGCAGCAGTGCGAATGCGGCCGAGTGTGGCGCGCATGCGTGTTTCGCTTGGCTCCGCCGACGACAGTTCGTGCGCCGCTTCGCCCAGAACGAGCGTGAGTGGTGTGCGGATTTGGTGAGCCGCTTCGCGCACGAATCCACGATTGCGGGACTGCGCATCTTCGAGTCGTGCCAGCAGCGCGTTGAACTCTGAGGCCAGCAAAGATACTTCATCGCGGGATGCGTCGATCGGCAAACGCCGGGACAGATCCGTCGGCGCGATACCCGCAATGTCACTGGTGAGTTGCGTGACCGGCCGCAATGCGCCGTGGGCCAACAGGTATCCGGCGGTGAGACTGATCAGCAAAATGAGCGGCGCCGCAATCGCGAGGGAAACACCAAGCAACTCGGTGTCGCTCTCAATACCTTCCGTCGACGCGAAGGCGATGATAGTGAGCGTCTGTTCGCGCGCACGGTCCGCCGCGAGCGTGAACTGATGTGCGACGGCGCGGTAGTCGGGGCCGCCGGTGTCGAGGACAATGCGTTCTTGGTGCGATAGTCTCCACGCACTCCGGATGCGCGCCGCATCAGCGGCTGGTCCAACGATCGCGAGCGTGCTGTCGTTCGCGCCGACGATCAGAAATGCATCCCCGTTCGCCGGCCACTCATCCACGACTTCGGCTGCAGCAAAAGCGAGCGTTGAATCCGGTGTTTCGTGCGCCTCGCGTGTCAGCGCGTAAGCAACGCCGGTTGTCACCGCGTCGAGCCGTTGATCCAGGCGACGATTCGACTCGCGCCAGAGATAGCCGAGCGCTCCGGCGGCGAGCAATGACAGCCCACCGGCGAATGCGAGTGCAAAACCCGCGGCCAGACGAAGTCGGAGTCTACTGGTCGCCATCGGCGGACGAGGGTGCTCTGTCGCTCAGGATGTATCCAGTGCCGCGCAACGTGTGCAGCAGTGGAACCATCCCCTCGAGATCGATCTTACGACGTACGCGACCAACGAGCACATCGACGGCGTTTGCCACAGGATCGAAATTGTCGTCCCACACTTTATCGAGAATTTGCGCGCGTGTCAGCACGCGTCGACAGTTGCGCAACAGAAACTCGAGCAGCGCAAACTCGCGCGCGGTGAGCCGGATCGCATGGCCCGCGCGTTCAGCGTGATGCGTTGCAGGGTCGAGCTCAAGGTCACCGAGTCGCAAGGTTGGTTCGAGCGCAACCGCAGGACGACGCGCCAGTGCACGCAGACGTGCCAACAGTTCGCTCACGGCAAACGGTTTGGCGAGATAGTCGTCAGCGCCCGCATCGAGTCCGCGCACGCGATCGTTCACGGCGTTGCGAGCGGTAAGTACAAGCACGGGAGTGCGGTCGCCGCGCGCGCGTAGACGACGGCACACTTCGAAGCCGTCCATGTCAGGCAACCCTACATCGAGCACGGCCAGGTCGTACGTACCGCGCGCGAGTGCATCGAGCGCGTGCTGGCCGTCGGAGGCAGCGTCGGGAGCCCACGCGGCTTCACGCAGCACGCGCAGCAGGAACTCCTGAACTTCGGCGTCGTCTTCAACGACCAGTACGCGCATGAACCGAAAAATGCGATGCGTACAGCGACGCGCGCTACGGCTTCTTCATCTTGGCTTTGGCCTTCTCCGCCTTTTCCTTGTCGGCCTTCATCTTGTCAGCCTTCATCTTGTCAGCCTTCGCTTCCTTCGCCTCGGCGGCAGCGTCTTCGTGCTCAACGCCGACAACTGCGCCCGTCATTGCGTCGACGGCAACTTCTTCGATCCCCGATTTCCCCGCGACCTTGATGTCGAATGAGTAGATCAACTTCCCCTTCTCATTCTCGATTTCGGCCTTGTCCACCTTGCCGCCCGGCACTTTGGCAAGCGCGGTCGCAGTCGCTGCTTCAGCGGTGATCTTGGCCTTCTTGAGCAGACCCGGCTTGTCTTCAGAAACCTTCACAGTCTGCGCCAGGAGTGGTGCCGAGACGACGGCTGCGAGAACGACGGCGTACGTGCTCTGCACGAAAGTGCGGGCGATGCTGCGCGGTACGTTGAACTGTGACATGGAGCGGGTTCTCCCTAGAGATGGACTCGTCGCCTCTACACGGTCACGGGCAGACGATAGCCGCGACCGCGCACCGCAACGAGCAACACAGGAACGACAAACAGCGTGATAGGTGTCGACAGCGCGAGCCCGCCAATGACGGCGAGCGCCAACGGCTTCTGCAATTCACTGCCCGCACCAATGCCGAGCGATAGTGGCAAGAGGCCGAAAAGCGTGCAGAGCGTCGTCATGAGAATCGGGCGAAGCCGCACGCGTGCAGCTTCAAGAAGTCCTGTCTCGAGATCGACCGCGCCGATCTGCATCTGATGTCGCGTGAAGTCGAGCAGAATGATGCCGTTCTTCACAATCAGTCCGACAAGCAGAATGAGTCCCATGAAGCTAGACACGTTTAGTGTCGTCTTCGTGACAAACAGCAGCGCGAGCGCACCAACGAACGAGAGCGGCGCGGCGAGCAGTACCACCAACGGCTCAACGAACGAGCGGAACTGCACGACCATGACAGCCATCACGCTTACCGACGCGAGCGCGAGCACGAGAAGGAGTGCAGAGAACGCCTCCTGCTGACTCGCGTAGCGTCCACCGATCTCCACGCGAATGCCAGGCGGTGCGGGGTGCGCGGCGAGGATTGCCTTGACGTCAGCGATCACTTCGTTGAGCGGGCGACCTTCAACGCCTGCAGTAAGGTTGACCAACTGTTGTTGATTCTCGCGCACGTACTCACCGCGAACATCGGACGTACTGAAATCGGCGAGCGCTGAGAGTGGGCTTGCCCGTCCGGTGCGCGGGGAGAAGATCGGCAATGCGCCAAGCCGCTGCGCGTCGAAGCGCACCGAATCGGGCGAGCGCACGCGTACTCCCACTGAGCGATCATCAAGACGAATTTCGCCCGCCGGAACGCCGAGTAGCGCGCCACTCACCGCGGCACTGACGTCTTGTGGCGTAAGTCCAAGTCGACTGGCTTCGCCGCTACGTACAGCCATCGCCATCTCGGCGCTCGGTTCGGCAATGCCGTTGTAGAAATCTTCGAGCCCCTCAACCTTTTCGACCTTTTCGCCAAGCACTGTCGCGTACGCTTCGAGCGCCTTGAGATCCGCGCCAAACAGTTTGATCTCCATCGGACTGGCCGCACCGGACAGGTCATCAAGTACGTCGGACAGAATCTGAATGAATTCGGCGCGGAGACGCGGCACTGCGCTCTCAACTTTGCCACGCACTTCGTCCATGATGTCGGTGATACGTCGCGTGCGTTTGGACTGCGGCTCGAGACGCGCGACGATATCGCTCTTGTTCTGATCCGTCGCGAAGAGACCGAGTTCTGCGCCTGTACGACGCGACGTCCCGGTCACTTCAGGAGTTTCTGCCAGAATCTTTTCGATCACGTGCAGCTGACGATCTGTTTCTGCAAGCGCCGTCCCGCCCGGCGTTACGACGTCGACGATGAAAGAGCCTTCGTCCATCTCAGGGAGAAAGCCGGACCCGACCAGCCCATACACACCAACGCCGGCCGCGACGAATACCAGCGCCACCACGATCATGATCCGCGAATGGTGCAATACCGACGTCAGCGCGCGCGCGTACTTGTCCGAAAGCGCGTCGAGCGCTTCACTGATGCGTGCGAGAATTCCGCGGTGCGCTGACTTGTCCTGGTCGGCATCATGCGGAGTGAGAAACTGATCGCTCAGCAGCGGAATGATGGTCAGCGCCAGCACAAGTGAAACGAGCACACTCACAGTCAGTGTGATCGAGAGTGCGGCGAAGAATTGTCCCGACACGCCCTGCAGCAGGCCGAGTGGCAGGAAGACAACAACAGTGGTGAGCGTTGACGACGTGACCGGTCCGATCAGCTCCTGCACCGCGTCGCGAATGGCTGATGTGCGATCGGTACTGAGATGCAGATGCCGGACGATGTTCTCCGTGATCACCACGGCGTCATCGATCACCAGACCGATCGCGATCGCCATTGCGCCGAGTGTCATCAGGTTGAACGTCTGTCCCAACCACTCCATGATCAGCACGGTGATCGCAAGTGTGAGCGGAATTGCGGCTGCGCTGATGGCCGTGATGCGCAAATGACGCAAAAAGAGCAGGAGCACGATCACGGCGAGCAGCGCGCCAATGAGCATCGCGTCGCGCACCGATGTCACCGCGTCGCGAACCAGCGCGGCCTGATCGTAGACGGCCTTGAGGTGCACACCCGGAGGCAAGGTGGGCCCGATCGCTGCGGCGACGAGCGCGATGCTGTCCGCGATTGCGATGCTGTTGCCGCCAACCTGGCGCGTGATGTTGATCAGTGCCGCTGGCTTGCCGTCGCCGGAAATGACGCGGACGTGGTCTTCGGTTCCGGGCACGACGGTCGCGAGATCGCGTACGCGCATGTTCGGCGCGATCAGTACGTTTGCGATGTCTTCTGCCGAATGCGCTTCCTGCGCCGAAACGACGAGATATTGCTTGTAGTCTTGTGCAACGCGACCGACTGCATCGACGGTGATATTCTCGCGGATCGCCTTCGCGAGATCGTCGTACGTGAGGCCGGCGGCAGACAATTTGGCCGGGTCGGCCACGACTTCGATTTCGCGAACATCAGTGCCCTGAACATCCACGCGACCAACGCCCGGCACGCGCGACATCACCGGCTTGATCTGATAGCGTGCAATATCGTAGAGCGTTGCGGCGTCACCGCCTTCCAGATTGTACGACAGGATCGGGAAGAGCGATGGCGTCAGTCGTTCAACTTCGATGGAGAGATTGGGTGGCAGCTCGCTACGTATTTGCTCGACGCGCGTACGCACGAGCTGTAACGCGTACGACATGTCGGTGCGTTCGCCGAACGTCACGTTGACTTCGGACGCCCCGCGGATAGAACGCGACTTCACGCGCGTCACGCCGGGCACGATGCTCACCGCTTCTTCGATCGGTCGCGATATTGCGAACACAATCTGACGCGCACCCAGCGACGATCCCTGCGCCACGATCGTGATGCGGGGGAACACCAGTTCCGGGTAGATCGCCGACGGCAACTTGATCGCGGCCCAGATCCCGGCCGCACTCAGCAACGCAACGGCGAGATAGACGAACCGCTTTTGTGCGGCGAGCAGATCGAACAGGCGCCCTGATTTCACGGCTTCGCTCGCGCTGCCGCCGGTGTCGCCTTGGGCTCCGCCTTCACCACCTTGGCACCGTCATCGATGCCGTATGCGCCCGTGGTGACAACAACGTCCCCCGCGGCAATCCCGTCGGTGATCCACACGCGCCCACCGGCACGGCCACCGATTTTCACCTCGTGCGCGTGCGCAATGTCTTCCGAATCAACCACGAAAACGCGAAATGCCTCTCCCGCAGGAACGAGCGCAACGTCCGGTACTGACAGGGCGCTGGCGTGCACTGCAATCACCATCCGGCCGGTGAGCGACTCACCGAGTCGAAGCGTGCGGGTCGATGAAGTGACGGAGACTCGTACCGCAACCGCACGCGTAGCACTGTCCACTGTCGCTGCAACATCGACCACCTGCCCACGCGCCACGGCAGCAGATTGCGACCCGGCGCCATCATAGAACAGCACGGTCGTCCCCGATCTGAGATGATCGGCATCACTCGGCGCGACATGCAGCACCACGTCCAGCACCGATGGATCGGCGATCTCTATCAGTGCCTGACCCGCGTCAACACTTGCACCAAGCACCGTGTTCACGCGAGTGACGGCGCCAGCAATCGGAGACCGCAGATGCGACAGTTCGCGCGCGCGTCGCGCCGTGAGCGCGTTCATGCGCGCCGTCGCGAGATCCGCCGTCGCGATTTCAGCGTCTTTTCGTGGCGATACGCCGGCTGCGACGAGTCGCTCCGCGCGTGCCGCGGTGCGTTCCGCCAACGTCAGTGCGGCTTCCGCGCTCGCCGACGCCGCATCAAAACCTGGCTGTTCAAACTCGATCACCTCGGCGCCCTTTTTGACGCGATCGCCAACTGCGACCAGCACCCGCGTGACACGCGTTGGTGCGGGTGCCGACAGCAGCGCAATATGCCCTACGCGCGCGACCACACCACCAACCGCATCGACGGTTTCAGTGAACGCCGCTTCGCGCACTGTATCGACACCGGCGGTCACCTGCGCCGGTTCCTTGTGCGTATTCTCCGCCGCTTTTCCCCCCTCTCTCGCCAACTCGCTCGCGTCGTCTTTTGCACTGCCGCCACAGGCCATGATTGCTGTCGTCATCAACGGCAGCAGCAGCGCTCGTGCGCCGACGGCGAGGGAGTGACGGCGAGGCGCCGTCTTGCGCCGAGGCGCCGTCTTGCGGCGGTCGAGAAATGGCATCATGGCTTCGTCGCGACAGTGAGTGAGAGCAGACGCACGAGACCAGCGGCGTTGCGTGCGGACGCGAGATCGTCGATGTATTGCGCGAGCGTTGTGCGCGACGTGCGCTGTGCCTCGAGCACATTCAGCAGCGTAGAGGCGCCTTCGCGATAGGCAAGCAATGAGAGTGCGGCAATGTTGTCCGCTCCGGTAACGAGTCGCGCGGAGCGTTCGGCGCGGGCGCGTGCAACGATCGATGCGCGACGCGCCTGCGCGATCGTGGCGTTTACTTCAAGCCGGGTTGTGGCCAGCAGCGCAGCTCGCCGTGACTGGACTGCCTGCGCGGCCAGAATTGACGCGCGGTTGCGATTGAAAATCGGCAGTGGAAGCGCGATCCCGATCGTTGGCAGCGCGCCAGTCTGACCACCCGGATCGTGCGACTCAAAGCCAAGTGACAGGGACGGCGCGGCGAGCAATCGTCGGCGCTCGAACTGCACCTCGAGATCGGCGGCACGCAATTCCTGTTCGGCGGCGTTTACAAGGAGCGTACGGTTCGCTGCAACGCCACTCGACATTTCATCTAAGGCGTCGAGACCAAGCGAATCGCTCAGAACGATTGTCGCCGTCTCGCCATTGAGCCCCATCGCGACCTGCACCGAAAGCAGCGCACTCACCGCGTCGAGCGAATCGGCCGACGCGGTGTTCGCGAGCTGACCTGCAAAGACGGTCGCCAGCTGCACGTCCAGCTCGCTTGCGTCGCCGGCATCGCGGCGGAAAAGCGCCAGCACCCGCAGACTGTCCGCGTCACGCGCATTCCGTTGCGACAACTCGGCGCGACGTGCGATTGCCAACGCTCGCGTGTAAGTCGTATCGGCTTCGTACGACAACGATGCTGTGGTGAAGGCGAACCGACCGGTGGCCGCTTCGAGACTGGCCCGCGCCGAGCCGATGCGCGGACGTCGCATCCACGGCGCATCGATCGGAATGTCGAGCGAATAGTGTTGCGTCGGCGTCGACCTACTGTAGGAAACGCCGAGCCCCGGGTTTTCGAATTGCTTCGCCAGCGCGAGACCGGCGCCGGCCGCTGCGGAGTCCGCGCGTGCTACGGCGTTGCGCGGACCTCGGCTGACAGCTGCCGCAATTGCATTCGCGCGCGAGACCGGTGTCTGTGCGCGCGACGTAAGCGGCGCCAGTCCGCAGGAAATGAGAATAGCACAGACGGCGATGGGATGTCGGACCACCAATTGAGATCGGAGCTTTCGGTCTCTCGACCAGAGTATCATCGGCGCGGCGGGCAGTCGGATATCACGAACCAGAAAGAGGGCGAATGGTTCGAGAAGCTAGCCGCCGGTGACTGACGGGACGATGACAACCCCATCAGTCTCGGCGCCGAAAACTCTTACGGGTTCAGAGTCACAATGTCGGACGTTTCAGGTGAATGTCCGTGTGTGTCTGGAACTGGTGCGCAACCGACAGAATCTTGTCGTCGGCGTAGAGTGCACCGACAATAACGGCGCAGATCGGCTGCGGCTTCAGTTCAGGGCTCGATGGCGCTGCCTGTGCTGGCGCGGCCAACGCCGCACCTGTGCCGCGACCACCACCGCCCCCCTGTTGCGGTATGTCGAACTTGTACGGCACGACGACGC
>JBKJTE010000056.1:0-16958 GCA_046590495.1 Gemmatimonas sp.
AAGAGATTCGGGGACTGGGGACTGGGGGACTGGGGGACTGGGGGACTGGGGACGAGGCTAGCGCGAGCGCAGCTTCGGAGCGAGGGATACCAGTGCCACGCTACCGACGATGACGCACATCGCGAGGATGGCTCGGGGTGGCAGTGTCTCGCCGAGTATGAGAACGCCGAGCAGCACCGCAACGACCGGGTTCACGTAGGAATGGGTGCTGACGGCGGTGGGGCTGGCGACGCGGAGCAGCCACATATAGGTGCTGAAGCCGATCAGCGATCCGAACACGATCAGGTAGAGGACGGCCGCCGCCGACGCAGCGCTGACCCGCGGATGAGTGGCGAGTTCGCTGACTTCGCCGGTGACGAGCGCCAGCGCCAGCAACATCCCTCCGCCGACCAGCATCTGCATCGCGATGGCGATGGACGCGGGTTTGGCCATGACGGCCGTGCGCGAGAAGAGCGAGCCCACCGTCCACGAGAGCGCGCTCACCGTGAGCACGATCGCGCCAAGGGGTGCGACCGCGGCGGTGCTGAGGTCCCCGTTGGCGGGGAGTACGAGCAGCGCGACGCCGACCAGCCCGATCGCGACACCGAGCAATTTTTCCGGTGTTGCGCGGACGCCGAGCCACCGTTCGCACACCACCAGCCAGAGCGGAACGGTCGCGACCAGCAGCGACGTCATCCCCGAACTGACCTGTTGTTCGGCCCACGAAACGGCACCATTTCCGACAAACAGGAGCAGTACGCCGACGATCGCGGAGTTTCTCCACTGTAGCAGCGACGGCTTTTCAGCGCCACGTAGGCGACACCAAGCGTACAGTAGAGAGCCTGCTATCAAGAATCTGACGGCACCGAGCACAAACGGCGGAATCGTATCGAGCGCGATTCGGATGGCCAGATACGTCGAACCCCATACGACATAGATGCAGGCGAACCCAAGGAAGAGCTGAAGGCGAGTGGCGTGCTGGAGCGGCGCTGCGTGTGTCGCGGAGACGGCCTCGTCGCCGGTTGGATCAGTCGCGGTTGCGTTCACGTATGGCGCGGAAGGCTGCATCGCCAGCCGCGATCCCGCCGGCCACGATGTAGAGGTAGAAGGTGTAGAAGCGCCACCAGATCAGCGCCGCCGCGAAAATGCCTGCCGGAATCGCGCCTTTGAGCGTGGCTGCGAACGCTCCTTCAATGAAGCCACCGCCACCCGGTGCCGGTACGACCACGCCGCCATAAAAGAGTGCGAGTGGCCAGAGCACCAACGGGGCGAGTGTGTCCATCGTCAGCGGAAACGTTCGATCGCCGAGATAAACCAGAATCGGCAGCGTCGAGACTTTGAAAAGGACGTGGACCAGCGAGCCCAGAAGGGCGACGAGCATAAGGCCGGGGTGGGCCTGTTTCAGCGACTGGACGGAGCTTCGGAGCTGCCGAAGGGTGCGCTGTACACCGCGCCAGCGACCGGCGTGAAAGCCAAGCCGTTTGGCCCACGCCGGCGGCGGTCCATTGGCGCTGTTGCGGGCGAGCAGGAGTCCGATGGCGCCAGCGCCAAGGACGGCCGTGCTGTATCCGCCGACCAAACCCAGTAGCCCGCCGACGGAGGCACCGCGGCCACGGAAGGTCCACGCGAGCAGAAGGCAGACGACGGCCAGCGAACACATCTCGAGAAACAGCTCAAGAAAGAGGACGACCACGCGCCCGGCTGGCGCCATTCCACTTTCCGCAAGCACGAGGTAGCGCGCGGGTTCGGCACCGGATCGGGCAGGCGTGATAGACGCGGCGAAGTCGCCGCCCAGACAGACGCGGACCGCAGTGCCGAATTTGAGGGGCAATTTCACCGCGTACGCTGACGCCTGGATCTTGAGCGAACGGGTAATGACCTCGAAGCAGGCGGCGAGCAGCGCTGCGCCATGCGCCGCCCACGCCAGCGACGGCATCCCTCCCGCCGGCCAGTTTGTCGCGACCACGTAGATGGATGCGCCAAACATCAGCGCAAACGACCCGATCGTTATCAGCCAGCGGTTTCGGTTCATGCTTGTAACGAGCGGTGTGTTGACGAACTCTTGGTCGCACCCACCGCCAGAGTCGCGCATCCGGGTGACCGGCAGTAAAGTAGCGATGAAGAACCGACCGTCGGCGCGCCAAGGTGTCGCCGGTACGAACAGCTCCCGCACCTGAGGCGTCCCATGCCCGGTTCAATCTCCCGTCGTCAGTGGCTCATCACGTCGGGGCTGGGGGCGGGCGCCACCCTCGCGCTTCCCCACGTGCTTCCCGCGATGCGCAGCGCGGATCTCCGCGCCCCGCGCGCACTCGTCGACCCAAACACTCCGGTCGATTACCTCGCACTCGAACGCGAAGTGTCGGCTGCGCGACGCGCCGCAGGGCCGATCAGACTCTGTTTCAACGAGAACCCGTTCGGCATGTCGCCCAAAGCGAAAGCGGCGATCATGTCATCGTGGGATCAGCACAACAAATACCAGCTCCCCGCTGTTGGCGAATTGAAACAGCTGTTCGCCAAATACGCCGGTGTCGCGCCGGAAAATGTGCTCGTCACTCAAGGCTCGGGCGAGGTCCTCGACATCGCGGCACTCGCGTACGGCATGCATGGCGGTGAGATCGTTTCTGCATGGCCGACGTTCGAAGGATTGCCCCGCTACGCTGAATCGATCGGCGCCACCGTGCACAAAATTCCGCTCGACGCACAACTCGGCCACGATTTCGCCGCGATGGATCGTCGCATCACGAATGCGGTTGATCTCGTGTACGTCTGCAATCCCAACAATCCGACGGGGACACTCTCGGATACCAAGGTGTTGCACGATTTTGTCGCCAGTGCATCGCGTCGCGCCGTCGTGTTGGTGGACGAAGCGTACCACGAGTTTGTTGACGACGCGGGCTATCGCTCGTGCGTCGACATGGTGCTCAAAGGCGAGAACGTGATCGTCGCGCGCACGGCGTCAAAGATTCACGGTATGGCAGCGATGCGTGTTGGATTCGCGATCGCGCGCCCTGACATCATCGAGCGTCTGCAGAAATGCGCGACCGGGACGCCGAACATTTTCGGCGTACAGGCCACCATGGCCTCGATCGGCGACACGGAATATCAGAACTTCGTCAAGGCAAAGAATCGCGAAGGGCGCGCGCTGCTCACGGATACGTTGACGAAGATGGGGAAACGCGTTGCACCATCGTCGGCGAACTTCCTGTTCTTCCAGGCCGGGATGCCAGCGGAGACCGTACGCGTCGCGATGCTCGCCAAGGGGTTCATGGTGGGGCGAGCGTTCCCGCCGTACAACGATTGGGTGCGAGTGAGCATCGGGACGCCGGAGGAGATGCAGAGCTTTGTGAAGGCGTTGCCGGGAGCGATGGCGGGAGCGTAACTGCCAACTGCGGAGTACGCAGTTTTGAGTTTGAGTTTGGAGTTGCCAGTCCGTCGGCCGACAGACTGGCAACTCGAAACTCGAACTCACCACTCGTTACTCGGTGGTTGGTTCGCGCCTCACGCCCCCCTCGGCTTCACCCTCTTCGTCGGCACCGCACTCAACGGATCATCGGGCCACGGATGCCTCGGGTACCGCCCGCGCAGTTCCTTTCGCACGTCGAAGTATGACGTGCGCCAGAAGCCAGCGAGATCACGGGTCACCTGCACCGGCCGTTGCGCCGGCGACAGCAGATGCAGCGTGATCGCCACGCGACCGTCGATCAGCATCGGTGTTGTTGTCCAACCGAAGACTTCCTGCAACTTGACGGCGAGCACAGGCGCGGTCGGTTCACTGTAGTCGAGCGGAACGCGCGAACCACTTGGCACTTCGAGATGCGTCGGTGCAAGTCGGTCGAGTACGCTGCGACGATCCCAGGCGAGCAAACTCAGTAGCGCATCGCTCCAATCTACGCGCTCGAGATCGGTGAACTTGCGAAGGCCGTCAACATGCGGAGCAAGCCAGTCAGTGATGGTCGCCGCGAGCGCATCGTCCGAGACATCGGGCCACGATGAATCGTGCGCATGTACGAACGCGAGCCGCTCGCGTGTACGAGACCCGCCTGCGCTCCACGGTAGCGCGCGCACGCCTTCACGCAGCACGCCTTGCAGCAGTGCGGCGCGCACGAGTTCTACGTTGGCATCCCGCAACGCGACATCCTCGATTGCGAGCGCGCCAAGCATCGTGCGACGTCGTGCGCGCACCGCTCGCGATGCATCGTGCCACTCCACGATTTCATCGCGCACGATCTGCTCGGCGAAATCCTCCATGATTTCGTCGAATGTGATCGGAGCGGCGCGTGCGATGCGATACTCCGGTGGTGCGCCGGCAAGTTCTGCGACCGCGAGATACTCTGCGTCGTGCAGCGCATCATTCTTCGGCAACGACGCGCCCACACCGCTGCGCAATACGTAGCGCGGTTCGGTTCCAGCGCGTCGCTGTGCAACGCGATCCGGAAAGGCGAGTGCGAGCAGTGCCCCCGTAGATGCAACGTCTACGTCACGATTGCCGCCGGTCGCCGAGTCACGCCTCGAGGATGTCGCGCCGAGCCGACGTTCGAGATCGTCGGCGAGTGTACGCACGCGATGCACACCGTCGCGGTCGACGCGTGCACCGGCGAGCGAGACGTCGTCTCCATCATTTGCCCAGCGACGTATCGCTTCGACACGCAGACGTAAATCACTCGGCGGTGCGCCGCCACTCACGAGGGCGCCAGTATGGTATGGCCCGTCGCCACGCAGCACGTCGCGCTCTTCGAGCAGGGCCGCGACTTCGGCGCCGAGTCGGGTAAGCTCGAGCTTTTGCGCGCCGAGTAGCAGGTGTGCGAGTCGCGGTTGCACAGGGAGCGCGACCATCTGCTTGCCGTGCGCCGTGATACGACCGCTCGAGTCGGCAGCGGAGAGAGCGCCAAGTTGCGCGAGCAGTTCACGCGCTTGTGCGAACAGCCCGGCGCGCGGCACGTCGAGCCACCGTAGCGATGCTGGATCGCTGATGCCGGCGTCAGCGAGTTCGAGCGCGAGTGGCGCGAGATCGGCGTCAAGAATTTCCGGGCGCGTGCGCGGCACGAGCGCGTGATCTTCGTGCTGATCCCATAGCCGATAACAGAGACCGGGTGCAACCCGTCCGCCACGACCACGGCGCTGATCGGCGGAAGCGCGACTGACCCGCACGGTCTCCAGTCGAGTGAGACCGGCGCGTGGATCGTAGCGAGGAAGGCGCGAGAGGCCGGCATCGACAACGATACGCACGCCTTCGATGGTGAGACTCGTTTCAGCGACGCTTGTCGAAAGTACGATCTTGCGGGTGCCCGATGGCGCGCGTGCGATCGCGGCCGTTTGCGCGGCAAGTGGCATCGAGCCGTGCAGCTGATGCACGACGGTGCGCGTGCGTGCGAGCTGTTCGTCGCCGGCGAGCCGTTCTGCAACACGACGTTGCTCGCCGGCACCTGGCAGAAAGACAAGTACATCGCCGTCATGATCGGTGATTGCTTCGCGTACAACACGCGACACCGTCGCTTCGAGTCGATCGTTTGCCCGCGGGGGGCGATAGTGCGTCTCGACCGGGAACGCGCGCCCTTCACTTCGAACCACCGGAGCCGGCGTGTTAGCACCGCCGAGCAGTTGCGCGACGCTCGCACCGTCGAGTGTTGCCGACATGACGAGGAGGCGAAGCTCTTCGCGAAGATGCGTTTGCGTTTCGAGTACCAGTGCGAGACCGAGATCAGCCTGCAACGAACGTTCGTGAAATTCGTCAAAGAGAACGAGGCCGTAGTCGTCGAGCGAGGCATCTGACGAAAGCAGCCGCGTGAGCACGCCTTCGGTGACGACTTCGATGCGGGTACGATGGGAGATGCGAGTCTCGCCACGTACGCGATAGCCGACCGTGTCGCCAACCTGCTCGCCCCGCGTTGCCGCCATGAAGTGCGCTGCACTACGTGCGGCGAGACGTCTTGGCTCCAACATGATGATGCGACGGTTTCCAAGCCACGATTCTTCAAGCAGTGCGAGTGGCACTCGCGTGGTTTTGCCGGCGCCGGGCGGTGCTTCGAGCACAGCACTGGTATGAGCGCTCAGCGCACCGCGCAACGCCGGAAGCGCGTCGTCGATCGGCAGCGGCGTGGAAAATTGCACGCGCGGTGGCTGCACCTAACGCTTTCGTCGTACAGGCGGATCGAGTTGCTGCACGATCCACTGCTGTGCGCGCTCGATCACTTCGTCCTGACGATTGCGAATGCCCTTCACTGTCGGACGCACGTCCACGCTCGGTGTGATGCCAACGCGTTGTACCTGGCTGCCATCGCCCCGCCGAACTTCAACGAGCGGAATGCCGACGGTGAGAGAGCCCGGCAGCTCAAGCTGAGTGGCAGGCGATGGCGCACCGGCCGTGGGGCTACCAACGTAGGTCACCGATGTTGCGGCTTCGAGTGCAAGTGCGAGTCGTTCGGCGGCGCCCTGCGTGCGGTCGTCGATGAGCAGCACAATGCGACCGCGATAGTGGCCTGTGGTGTCGTTTTGGCCCCAGATCAAGCGCTGCGTGCGTTCGTCGGGGCAGTTTTGTGCGGCAAGACGCAATGTTGGCATGTCGCAGGAAGTGCTGGCGTAGCGAGTGATTTCGCGAGCTTCGACATACCTCGGCTGCGTCGCAAGTACTTGCTTGAGCGCGCCGACGGCTGACGACACGACCGTGTCGGTGCGTAGGTCGATGATCAGCGCGCGCGTATCCCGGAACGCCGCCAGTGCGCTATCGAGCAAAGCCTGATCTACTCGCTCCAGATCGACGTAGCCGACGTTGCCATCGAGGCGACGCAATGGTGTGGCATCCGGTCGCTGCACGCGCGGCAACAGGGCATTGTAGCTGTCGCGGCGTGGAATGTTGATTGACCGTTCTTTTCCTGCGGCGTCGCGAACCTTGAACAGTGCCGGTCCGTCCGGACCGCGTGGTATGACGCGCATCTGATTGCGGTTGCGCGTCCATTCGTTGGAGGTTGCGCCAATGCGCCGGTGTTCGCTCATCCACGCAGCGAGTGGAAAGCCATCTGCAGCGACGATCTCGGTCCCAACGATCAGACCGAGCGCGGTCGTGGCAGAGTCGCGAACGATGTCGGTGATCAGCGCGCGTCCTTCGACATAGCGCACGCGAAATGGTGCCGTGCTCGTGCCCAGCCACGTCTGCACAGAAGGGCCACGCAGCGTCGCCTCTGCGTCGTCGAGCGCTGTGGCCAGGTCGCCGATCGCGGCCGCGTACTGCTGCTCATTGCGCGCCGATTCAAGCTTGGGGATCACGCGCAGAAACACGGCGTCGAGCTCCTCATCGTACAGATCGCGATTGGCGTGACGCCATCGCATCGCGCTCCACAGGCGAAAGCCGGCCAGCAGACGCCCCGCCATCGTCGGATAATTCTGATTGTCCATCGCGACCGGGAGCCTGGCCAGCGGCGCGGTGCTCAATGGCGCGCGCTTCGCTCGCGGCGCTCGACCGGTGCGCACGATCTGCAACGCAGCGCGCAGCGCCGGTGCACTGTCGCTCGCGGCGACGGGTGGCGTGACCGTTGTATCGGCGATGAGTCCGACGGTTCCGTCAGCATTTACGAGCTCTCCAACCCGGACGCGCGCAACCACCAGATCGCCGACGTACTGTCGCTCGGTCGTCACGAGCGACCCGTCGTCGATGGCTGTCGCTGGAGACGAACCTTCGGCCACCAGTGTCGCACGTCCTGTTACGACAAGCGCCATGAGTGCGCGAGGCAACATCGATGCACGGTTCACCATGATGGCCAGACGCGGCGCTCGCGTGGCCGCCGCCGGCACCACCGATGCATCACGCTGAATCCACCCGCCGTCGCCGTCGCCGACTCGTCCCGATGAGTTGGTCGTCGAAACGCCGCCGATACGACGCACGCGTTCAGTCGACATCACGAGCGGCGCCGTCGTCAGTTTGCGTGCGAGTCCGATCGCTTCGATGAACGTATCCATCCGCGCTTGCCGGCCTTGGTACAGACTCGCACCCGGAAGCACAGGGGCCGCGCGAAGATCGAGCACGATTCGCTGCGGTTCACGCGCGAGTGCCTCGACGAAAACGAGCGAATCCGCGCTGTCCAGATTCGCATTCACCGGCAGGGGCAGTATGAGCACGCCGTCCGCCGTCTGCACAGCGCGCAACGTCGGCAGTGAAATTCCCGGCACGATCGTTTCGTACTCAAGCCGCGTGAGCGGATCGTCGAGAACACTGATCAATCGTCCAATCGCTGCCACGTACTGCGCCTGATCGCGCGCGGCCCGGATCGTTGGCAGTATCCGCACCAGCGCGGAGTCCCACGCAACGCCGCGTGACGCGATATACGGATGGTGTAGCGCGACCAATTGCCAAAGCCCGGCCAGGCGCATCAAGCGCTGTACGCCCGCGGAATCTGACGCGACCGGTTCAGGTTCCGGGGGCGCAATCTCCATTGGCGGCGCGATCGGCTCGGGCGCGCGCGTCGGCGGGGGGAGGGCCACCTTTCCTTTGGTTGGCGCGGCCTTCGCGGTCGCTACCTTTTCAGACTCGGCTTTCGCTTTTTCCGGTTTGGTCTCCAGCTTCTTTGCCGGAGCCTTTTCGGCTGTCTTTTCCGTCTGCTTGTCAGGAGCTTTCGCGGCAGGCTTGGCAGGCGCGCTCACCGGCGGCGTCTCGCCGTTGGGCGTCACCTTGAAAAAGGCGCTGCATCCGGTGAACAGGATGAGCGCGGCCGCGATCACAGATCGCGCGCGACCTGTCGGACTTATGCAGAGCTTCCTTAAGTTCAGCGCCATATTCTGAAAGATACTACACCACTTGATGACTGAACGTCTCTACTACACCGACGCGTACCTCGACACGTTTTCCGCTTCCGTGATCGCACTCGATGACGATGGACGCCGTGTTTACCTGGACCGCACGGCGTTCTACCCGACCTCGGGCGGGCAGCCGCACGATTTGGGACTGCTCGGCGGCATCGCGGTGACCGATGTCATTGACGAAGACGACCGCGTGGTACACGTGCTCGCCGAGCCGTTGCGCGTTGTCCCCGGCGTGACTGTGGAGGGCGTGATCGACGTCGCTCGACGCTTCGACAACATGCAGCAACACACGGGGCAGCATCTGCTGTCAGCACTCTTTGCTGACGGCTACGGTTGGCCGACGGTGAGTGTGCACTTTGGTGACGAGACATCGACGCTTGATATCGCTGGCGTTGGGCTCGACAATGATGTGCTGCGCGACGCAGAAGCGCGTGCGAACGCCATCATCGTCGAGAATCGCCAGGTGTCGGTAGGCTTTGAAGACGCAGCAACTGCCGCAGGGCTTCGCAAACCAAGTGATCGCGATGGCACGTTGCGCATCGTGACAATCGACAAGCTCGATCGCAGTGCGTGTGGTGGCACACATGTGCGTCACACGGGCGAGATCGGAAGCATGCTGTTGCGTCGCGTCGAGCGTACCAAGGGGAACACGCGGGTCGAATTCATCTGCGGCATGCGCGCGGTGAGGCGTGCACGCCTCGACGCCGAGCTGCTGACCACTGCTGCGCGTGTATTTACCGCCGCACCGGAGGATGTACCTGCATTGGTGGAGAAGCAGCAGCAACGTACGCTGGACCTCGAGCGGGAAAATCGAAAACTTGCGACTGAACTCGCGCGTTACGAGGCGCGCGCCCGGTGGGACGCGGCGACTCCAGACGCCAACGGTATTCGTCGCATTCGCATTGCACACGACGGCGGCCCGGTCAAGGAGCTCGAGCCGATTGCGCAGGCGCTCACCGCACTTGGCTACGCGCTGGTGCTGGTCACCAGCAACACGCCCGCCGGTGTGATGCTGGCGTCGTCGATTGAAGCGAATGTCGACGCCGGACAAACTCTTCGCGCCGCACTCGCCACGGTCGGTGGTCGTGGCGGCGGATCAGCACGACTTGCGCAGGGCAGTCTTCCCGATTCGCAGGTCATTCCATCGCTCGCCACTTCACTGGGATTCGTCTGATGATCGTTTCACGTCCCGCCGCAAACGAACACGCGCCCTACTACGACACGTACATCGACGCCGCGACAAAAGCACTCGAAGCGCAGGGCAACGATGATCTGATCGCGCTGCTCGAGGCGCAGACGTCGCAGCTTCGCGCGCTCCTCGCGGGACGTGACCCGCAGATCGCACGGTACGCGTACGCCGCCGGCAAGTGGACGCTCGGCGAATCGCTGGTCCACGTCGCCGATACGGAGCGGGTCTTCAGTTATCGACTCGTGTGGATTGCGCGTGGCGATCAGACGCCGCTGCCAGGCTTCGATCAGGACCCGTGGGTGCCCAACAGTCGCGCGCAGTCTCGCTCGCTCACCAACATTCTCGATGAAGTCGAGGCGGTGCGCGGTTCCACGCTGGCGCTGGTGCGATCGCTCGACGATGCTGGCATTGCGGCCAGTGGAAACGCGAGTGGGGCCACCATTTCGGCGCGCGCGCTGATCTGGATCATTGCGGGCCATTTCGCGCACCATCTGGGCCTCACCCGCGATCGGTATCTCTCGACCGCAGTGAGCGGCTGACGCCCTCCTGGAGCACGACTAGCTTTCGCTCGCTGTGGCGCCCCGGTTTGCGGGCTGCGCCGGCCTTTGACTGACGCTTTACGGAGCTCTCGTGTCCGCTGCACAATCGAACGCGCAATCGACCGCTACAACTTCAAACGCCGCCGCCGAAACGGTGCGTCTCGCCATCAACACCGTCCGTACGCTGTCGATGGACGCGGTGCAGGCGGCCGACTCGGGGCATCCGGGCACGCCGATGGCGCTCGCGCCGCTCGCGTACGCGCTCTACACGCGTCACCTGCGTCATGATCCCTCAGCGCCCGACTGGTTTGATCGCGATCGGTTCGTGCTTTCGATCGGTCACGCGTCGATGCTGCTCTACAGCTCGCTGCACCTCTCCGGCTACGCGCTGCCGCTTGAAGAGATCAAGCACTTCCGTCAGTGGAAGAGCCTCACGCCCGGCCATCCGGAAGTGCATCACACACCGGGCGTTGAGACCACTACTGGTCCGCTCGGTCAGGGTGTCGCAAACGCTGTTGGATTTGCTGTCGCTGAAGCGCAACTCGCCGCCGAGTTCAACCGCGAAGGACACGAAGTCGTCAATCATCACACCTACTTCATTGCTGGCGATGGTTGCCTCATGGAAGGCATCTCGCACGAAGCGGCTTCGTACGCGGGTCATTTCAAGCTTGGCAAGTTGATCGGCTTCTTCGACGACAATCGCATCACCATCGACGGCAGCACAGACTTGAGCTGCAGTGACGACGCGGCCGCGCGTTTTGGTGCATACGGGTGGCAAGTGTTGCACATCGCCGATGTGAACGATCTCGACGCAATCGATGCGGCGATCGCCCAAGCCAAAGCCGACACCACGCGACCGACGCTGATCATCACGCGCACGCACATCGGCTTTGGTTCACCCAACCGGCAGGACACGGCGAAGGCGCACGGCGAAGCACTCGGCAAGGATGAAATCGCACTGACGAAGGCCGTGTATGGTTGGGACTATCCCGACGCATTCCATGTCCCCGACGAAGCGCGCGCGCATTGGAAGGAAGCGGTTGCGAAGCGGGCGAGCACGCACGCCGAGTGGAGTGGAAAGTGGGCGGCGTACGCGGCCGCGCACCCGGAGTTGGCGACCGAATTGATGCGTCGCTTGCGTCGTGAATTGCCGGCCGGATTGAACGCGGCGTTCCCGACATTCGATGCGAAGAGCGGCAATGTCGCAACACGCGCCGCGTCGGGGATCGTGATCAATGCAATTGCGCCGCAGATGCCGGAGCTTATCGGTGGTTCAGCCGATCTCACCGGTTCGAATCTCACGAACGTGAAGGGCGCGTCTTACTTCGCGCCAGCAGTGCAGAACGGTCGCAACTTCCATTTCGGCATTCGCGAACATGCGATGGGCGCGATCATGAACGGCATGGGATTGCACGGTGGCATCGTTCCGTATGGTGGCACGTTCCTAGTCTTCTCCGACTACATGCGTCCGGCAGTGCGTCTTGCAGCGCTGATGGGCATCCATGCCATCTACGTCTTCACACACGACTCGATCGGACTCGGTGAAGACGGACCGACGCACCAGCCGGTTGAGCATCTCACGGCGTTGCGTTGCATTCCGAATCTTGTCGTGCTGCGTCCCGGTGATGCGGACGAAGTAGCGGAAGCGTGGCGCGTTGCGTTGCACCACCAAGGCGGACCAGTGGCAATCGTGTTGACGCGTCAGAAGCTTTCGTACTTTGGCGAAAGGGATCGCGTGTGCGCAGGCGTTCCGCGTGGTGCGTATGTCTTGGTCGACGGGATCGGCACCACGCCTGATGTCGTACTGATGGCGACGGGTTCCGAAGTGGAGATCGCACTGGCAGCGCGTGCACAGCTTGCGGTGGAGGGCGTGTCGGCGCGCGTGGTCAGCTGCCCGTCGCTTGAACTGTTCGCGCAGCAGTCACAGGACTACCGCGATATCGTGTTGCCGCCGAGTGTTCGTCGTGTTGCCATCGAGGCTGCGCATCCGATGTCGTGGTACCGCTGGGTCGGCGAGAAGGGCGCCGTCGTCGGCATCGAGACGTTCGGCGCGAGCGCGCCATACCAGACGCTGTACAAGGAGTACGGCATCACGTCAGAGCACTTGGTCGAAGTGGTGAAGAAGGTGATCGTCACATGAGGTCAGTGGCGCGTATCACCCGCCGCGTGTCGGTGGCCATTGCTGCTGTCGCAGTCATTACGCTTTCGTCGTGCGGCGAGAGTGCTGGCTCTCTGGCGACGCGGGCGATGGACGCGTGCATCAGTACGCGCGGACCGGTGTTTGCGAGTGGGCATGGCGCTGATGCCCTCAAGACTGCACTCTCAAAAGACGTCGATGCCATCGCGATGAAGCTGCGCTATTCGCGTGGCTTCAAGCTGTTCAGTGCAGTTGCCGAAAATGCGAAGGATCAGGTCACGCTGGTGTGCGCGCTCGATCTGATGTCGTACAACGGCGATCCGGATGTGACGCGCTTCGTCGAGCGGTATCTCAAGCATCCGACGCCAGACGTGGTCACGAATGTGCAGTTGCTGCTTGCACGACCCAAACCGACAGGACTCTGAGGCAACGCATGTCGAATAGCGGACCCGGTATCGGCGGTATTGCGGCGCGCACGGCGGCGGCGCTCGTACTCGTCTTCGCGACATACAACCCTGACGGCTACTCGTTCTATCACTGGGCAATCGACCCACTGCTCGGACACGTCCCGACAACGGGCTCGGCGCCGGTCAAATTTCTCGTCGGTGTTGCGCTGCTGTCGGGGTGGGTAGTCTTTCTGAATGCGACTCGGCGTTCGATCGGACTTGCAGGAGCGCTTCTGGTATTGGCGATCGCCGGCGGGCTGGTATGGCTGCTTGTCGACTCGGGGTGGGTGAGTGCGCACTCGTCGCGCGGCATCACCTATGTCGTCGAAGTGTGCACCGCGATTCTACTCGCCGTCGGCATGTCGTGGTCACACATCTCGCGCTCGCTCACCGGGCAGATGGACACCGACGAGGTGAACTGACTCGAAAGGGGTCAGTGGATCGGATTGTACGGATACGGCGCGCACAGCGGATCGCCGATGATGATGTCCTTCCAGAACACCATGCGCGAAGCGGCGTAGAACGACTCGGCCAGGGTGAAGCCGTGGACGTACCGGTCGAATAGAATTTCCGGATTGGCAAGTGCAAACGTGTACGGTTCGCTGACGTAGCCCTTCACTCCGGTTACACCCTGCGCGATCAGATCGACAACGCGACTCTGTCCGCCGACGATCGGTCCGAATGTGCGCGCACTCGTCGAGACAAACGTTTCCGCGAGTGCTCCAGGAAGAAAGCGAATCGCGTGATATGCACTGGTGTCGAAGCGTGCATCGTTGCTCCCCCAACTCACGTAGCCAATCACCGGTTCGGTGGGCGCGACAAAGCGGGATGTCGAATCGAGCTGCGCGTCCAGCCGCAGCGATTGCAGGCGCGCCGCCGCACTGTACAGCGAACGATTCATGATCGAATAGCCGTCCTTGCCGTCGCGCGGTGGCGTCGCGTCGAGAAAGAACGGCCCGCGCACAGGACGCGCATCGATGGATCGGTCGACGAGTGCGATGCAGTCAGCCAGCACTCCGCAATCGAGTCGCGTCACGAGGTACATCGCGAAACGATCACTGTTGAATCGTTCGAGCGACGCGAAGTACGGGCTGCGATACTGACGCAACCACAGCGAGTCGAAGCCGATCATCGGGGGAATCTTGAGATTCATCCCGGACAACATCGCATCGACACTGTTGCCAACCTTACTGCCAATTCGGATCGGCGTGCCCGTTGTCAGCACAATGAAGTCGATACGCACGGTGAGCGATTCAATCGCGGCGCGAACGGGATCCTCGATGTTCGCCCGATATTCGACTTCAGCGATTTCGTCGTCAACAGGCACGTCAATGAACAGCAAGTGCGTCGGCGCAATGCTCCGCCGCTTCACGTAGTAGCGCCCGACGCTATCGCTCGCTGCGCTGCGCTTGTTGATGACGACGAACACGCGATCGGCGTCCGATGTCGGCGCCGACTTCACTGGACGCGCGGCGCTGGGTCCGCAGCCCGGCAAAAAGAGAAGAAAGCCGCAACAACAGGCCACAAATGACACGAATTTCGCGAATCGATAGGGTGCTGATTCGCGTACTTCGTGGGATTCGTGGCCAAGTCTTTCTTTGCTCTTATGCGATTCGACCCGGTCGGACGGTATCATCTGTGTGTATGGAGAAACGGGTCCGTGTCCGTGAGCCGAACGAGGTCCCAACAATGTGTGGCAGTGCGCGGGCCGGGAACCAGCCGTGACCTCTCGCCCTTTGCTCGCCATGCCTCTGACTACAACGCGTCAACGTACGCTGGCGTTCGTCGCGCCATGGGAATGCTCGCGTGCGGTTGCCAATATCCCGCGCGAGCCTCGAGACGATGTCATCGTGGTGCTGCTGGAATCGGTGGCCAAGGGCGCGTCGCTGCCCTGGCACAGACAGAAACTCGTGCTGGTGCTTTCAGCGATGCGCCATTTTGCCGATGCGCTCGAGCGTGCCGGCTTTCAGGTCGCGTATCGACGCGCCGAGTCGTATGCGGCCGGACTTGCGACCGCGGCGGCTGAGTTTGGAGCCACGCGTGTCGTCGCGAGTGAAGGGCGCGAACTGGATATGGTCGAGGAGCTGGAGCGTGCGCGTGTGTTGCTCGGCGACCGCGGCGCGACACTCGTGCTTCGCGAAGATCGCGGCTTCCTTGCCACGCGCGGCGAGTTCACGCAGTGGGCAGCCGGGCGGAAGGAGTTCCGAATGGAGTGGTTCTACCGCGAGATGCGTCGCAAGCATGGTGTCCTTATTGAGGCGGACGGCAAGCCGACCGGCGGCGCGTGGAACTTCGACGCCGACAACCGCAAACCGTGGCCAGCGGGCCGCCCGGTCCCCGAGCGATTCAGCGTCTCACCCGACGAGACCACGCGCACAATCATGACGCGCGTGTCGCGTTGGCGTGGACGTTGGGGTAGCGCTGATTCGTTTGCGTTGCCCGTCACGCGCGCTGATGCCAAGCAGTGGCTTGAGCGCTTCATCAACGAACGCCTCGCCGAATTCGGACCGTACGAAGACGCGCTGGTGCATGGTGAGGCGGACCTACTGCACTCGTCGCTGTCGTCGCTGATCAACATCGGACTGCTGCATCCGCTCGAAATTGTGCGACGGGCCGAGCGTGCGTACCGTGAAGGCCAGATCCCGATCGCCTCTGCTGAAGGGTTTATTCGTCAGATACTCGGCTGGCGCGAATACATCCGCGGTATGTACTGGCAGTTGATGCCTGGGCTGCGTACCGCGAACGCGCTGAATGCGAAATTGCCGTTGCCATCTTGGTTCTGGTCACCTGATGGTGAAGCGTACGGTGCGACGAATGACGAGAGTGGCGCGAGGTCGTCGCCGTGCGAGATGCGTTGTCTGGCCGACAGTATTCGTTCCGTGCGCGACCACGGTCGGGTGCATCACATCGCACGGCTGATGGTGCAGTGCAATTTTGCGACGCTGCTTGGTGTGGAGCCTGCGGCGCTTTCGAGGTGGTACTGGAGCGCATTCACAGATGCGTACGAGTGGGTTGAGCTACCGAATGTCGCGGGGATGGGGACGTGGGGTGACGGAGGGACGCTCGCGTCCAAACCGTACGTCGCGTCGGGCGCGTACATCAATCGCATGAGCAACCACTGCAAGGGTTGCCGCTACGACGTGAAGCAGCGTACGGGTGTCGATGCCTGTCCCATGAATGTGCTGTACTGGGACTTTCTCGATCGACATCGCGAGCGATTTGCGTCGCATCCGCGCATGTCGATGATGATTCGTCATGTCGGGAATATCGCGGAGCCGGAGTTGGTCACGATCAGGCGTGAGGCTGCCGCGTTCCGTGATTCCCTGACTTACGATCGCGATTTTGCGCCGCCCGTTGTAGTGAAAGCGCACGATGACATTTCGCGCGCTCCGTCGATTGCGTAGCATTCACTGGTGGAAACGCCTCTCTCGGTACGCGCGCAGTCGGAAGGTCCGTCTTCGGTCGCGTCAGATTCCAAATCGACGCCGAAGCGGCGCATGCACGCGCGTCCGCCCCAATCCACCGTCTTGCAGCGGCGGACGTTGCGCGATCAGGTCCGCGCGAGCTGTGAGAATCGTCCGGGCGTCTACCGTATGCTCGGACCCACTGGGCTCGTGCTGTATGTGGGGCAATCCCGAAAACTGCGCACGCGACTGCTTTCGTATTTTCGCGCCAAAGGTCGTCGCAACAAGGCGGTGCGCATTCTGCGCCACGCGTTTCAACTCGAGTGGGAATACACCAACAGTGAATTCGGCGCACTGCTGCGCGAGTTGAGACTCATCAAGCAGCATCGCCCGCCGTTCAATGCGATGATGGTTACCGATGACTGGCCGCGAGGATACGTCGCGCTCACGGGTGGCGCGGTGCCGGGGTTGCGT
>JBKJTE010000198.1:0-4110 GCA_046590495.1 Gemmatimonas sp.
CTGCGCCAAGTCGACCGCGATCGTACAGGTGAACGCGCGACGCTGGTAGCGACGTCATCTTCCGAATGGCACTGGCCAGCGGCAACGCCTTCCGCTCGCGCACATAACGCCCGAGTACACGAGGAAAGGTCCCGGCACCACGCGGATGCGGACTCCCGGAGCGCGTGGGGCCTTCGATTGCAAACGCGCCGCCGTCCGAGCAGACCATGCTCAACTCATGCGCCAGCAGTCGATCAAGATTGTCTTCGCTCATCGCGAAGCCGAGCATCCCGACGTCGCCTCGATTACGCTGCAGCAGCGCGATGGTGGCAGCATACGGGTCGACGCCGAGTGCTTGCGCGTATTGGCCAAGACGCTTGCCTTCGGCGTCACGATCGGCGGCTTCGCGCACACTCGAGATCTGCACGTTGTCCCAACCGCCGATGAGTTCCACTTTCGCCAGCGCTTCACGTTGGATGCGTGGCGCCACATTGGAATCGGTGAGCCGCGCAAGAAACGCGTTGGTGCCGCCGTCGCGACTCCACACCGGAAAGAGGTTGGTGAGACCGGTGGAGTAGGCGACGTACGGATAGACATCGAACATTGCGTCGCATCCGGCCGCGCGTGCATCGGTAATGCGCGCGATTGCTGCGTCGATCTTGGGCCAGTTGCGGGTGCCCTGCATCTTGAGATGCGAGATCTGCAGCGGACATCCGGCACCGCGCGCTACGGCAATCGATTCGTCGATCGCTTCGAGCAGGCGATCGTCCTCGTTGCGCATATGCGTCGCGTACGGGAGGGCGCGCCCAGCGAGTGGTTTGCACAGGGCGATCAGTTCGGCCAACGGTGCGAATGCGCCTGGCGTGTACTCGAGCCCCGTCGAGGCACCGCAGGCGCCCTCGGCAAGCGCGCGTTCCACCATCTGCACCATGCGCTGAAGTTCGTCGGCGGTAGCGACCCTGTCGTCATTGCCGACTACGGCGCCGCGGACGGCGCCAAGCCCGATCATCGCGGCAACGTTCACGGCAGGGTTGAGGGCGGACGTGGCCTTTGCCCAGGCGGCGAAAGAGCGCTCATCGTTGCCGACAAATCGCGAACTGCCATCGGCGCCGGCGACGATCGTCGTGACACCCTGCCGCACCACCGACTCGGCGCGCGGATCGGCCTGCAGCGATCCGTCGCCGTGCGAGTGAATGTCGATGAAGCCCGGTGCAACGATCAGCCCGCGCGCGTCGATCTCGTCCGCACCTTTTTCAGCGATTCGCGGAGCGACCCCGGCGATCCGACCGCCGCTGATCGCAACATCGGAGACACGCCCGGGCGAACCAGTGCCATCGAACACAGTACCGCCGCGAATGACGAGGTCGTGAGCGGCACGGCGCTGCACCGCGGGCGCGGCGAACTTCGATCGGCATTGCGCCGCAGCAAGCGCTGCTGTCGCGACAAAGACACGGCGCGTGGTCATGTTGGGAAGATCGGGAGTGGGATGCAATCGTGCGCGGGGTCGCGCCGAGGGCGCGGCGGAAAGATCTTACCTGCGCCGCGCGGCGCCAACCAGCGGGAGAGCGACCCCCAAGCAATCCCCACCCACCCCGCCGCGGCGTATTTTTCGATTCACCGCCCCACCCTCGCCGCCCCCAACGCGCATATGCCTACTCCGTTCGAATCAGCCCAGCTCAACCTGACGCTCTTTGACATGCGTCGCGAGCCTGAGCTGCGCAAAGCCCGCCATTGGTTCATCACGGAGTTCTTCCCCGATACCGCTGACGAATTGTTCACGACGATGGTGTCCGACAAGAACGCCTGGATCCGCATGGTTATCGGATACTGGGACATGGCGGCGTCGATGGTGACGCACAACGCGATCGATGCGGAGATGTTCCTCGCCGCGCACGGAGAAATCTTTGGCGCGTTCTGTAAAGTGCACCCGTTCCTCGCTGAACTTCGCGGCCGCATCGGTCCTCGCACGCTGACGCATGTCGAGCAGGTTGTCATGGCCGTTCCCGGCGCTGAAGAAATGATGGCGCAGCGACGCAAGCGACTCAAAGGACTTTGGGAAGCGCGTCAGGCCGCTGCCGCGACAGCCGCGAACTGATACGTACCGTACCTCACGTCGGGAATGGAAACCCGGCGTGAGGGATCGGTGTCGAATGACCATGCATCATTTCCAAATTCGCTATCAAACCCGGATCGTCGCTCGGCGCCTCGCGGCGCTCGTGGTTGGCTCACTCGCGATCGGCACGTTCGCTGCAACCGCCAAGGCGCAGCAGTCAAACACCGCACCGAGTGTGTCGTCGGCCCAAGCAACTGCCGTTCCCGCCGACGATCGCATTCGTATCGCCGAAGCGCTGCGTCTCGCCACCGAGGTTGGCGACGAGCTTTGGAGCGGATGGAGTCGTATTCCGTTTGCGATTCTTCTGGTCACGCCGGATCGGGAGTTTCTGCTCCGTCATCCGTCGCCGTCCAAAGACTTCACTCGCGTCGGATACGATTCGCTGCTCGCAACCGAGGTGTACACGCGCCCTCGCGTTCATCCGACCAACCTGCTCGCGACGTTTCCTGCGGTGAACGGTGTCAGCACGATTGTCGTCGGCCAACCGGCGATGACAAAGAAGTCGAGCACCGCGTGGGTACTGACGCTGTTGCACGAGCACTTTCATCAAATGCAGTCGTCGCACCCGGACTACAACGCCAAGGTCAGCGCGCTCGGGCTTTCGCGCGGCGATCAGACGGGAATGTGGATGCTCAACTTTCCCTTTCCCTACGACTCGACGTCGGTGCAAGGGCCATTTGCCGCGTACACCGCGCGTCTGTTGCGCGCACTGACCGCCAAGCCTCTCACAATCGGTGGCACCAACCGCGATGTCGTGCGTGATCTCGTCGACGCACGCACACAGCTTCGCGCCGCACTCACACCCGACGACGATCGGTATCTCGACTTTCAGAGTTGGCAGGAAGGCGTTTCGCGGTACACGCAACTCAAGGTTGCGCGTCTCGCCGCGCGGACGTTCACGCCGAGCAGCGCGTTCACCGCGCTTCCCGACTACCTGACATTCGCGGCCGAAGCCGACACCCAGGAACGCGCCATTCGCGAAGAGCTCACGCACCTCACGTTGGGCGGCGCCAGACGTGTCCTCTTCTACTCGACGGGCGCCGCCACAGCGCTTCTGCTCGACCGCATCAATCCGTCGTGGCGGGCGCACTATTTCGATTCGCTGTTCACGCTCGAGCCGAGCTTTCGCTGACCGGCCGGGCGGGAAAGTGTACGGCCTCCTCGACGGCTACCTCACCGCCGTTCAGAATCCCGGTTGCCACGGCGGTGACGCGGGACAACGTTTCGGCTGTTGTTTCCGTACTGAGCCTTTGTAGCAACGCCGAGTAGGGTTCGTAACGGCTGGATGAACGACTTCTCCAGTTCTCGCGTTGGTACAGGTAAGCCCGCTCCGACGACGAAGTTGGAGGGTTGCTGACTCGGTCTGCGGTATTTCCGCAGTGTTGGCGTGCCCCCGGTCGGTCGCGCCGGATACCAATCTCCCCCTCTTCGGAGAAACCTCCATGCCACATAACTGGCGCCACCTCTCGGCGCTGGCTGGGTTGCTAGTGCTTTCCGCACCGCTCGCGCGGGCGCAACAGAGTCCCGGCGGAAGCCTCGCTGTCACGGTCACAGATGGGGCGTCCACACGCCCGGTAGAAGCGGCACGAGTCTTCATTGTGGGGACATCGATTGCCGCAGCGACGGCAGCCGATGGCAAGATCACCCTCCGCGGCATCCCCGCCGGGCCCCAGACGGTGCGTTTCCTCCGCGTCGGCTACGCCGAGCAGACGAAGATTGTCACCATCACCGTCGGACAGACCCTGACACTCTCGGTCGCCATGTCGGTCGCCGCGATCAACCTGCAGCCCGTCGTCACCACGGCGACCGGTGAACAGCGTCGCGTCGAAATCGGCAACGCCACGGCCAACATCGACGCCGCCAAGGTGCTCGAAGTGGCGCCCGTTGGCAGCTTGAGCGACCTGCTGAATTCGCGCGCACCTGGCGTGACGGTCACGACCGGATCGCAGACCGGCGTCGGTTCGCGTATCCGGGTCCGCGGCATGAACTCCGTCAGCTTGTCCAACGAGCCGATCTGG
>JBKJTE010000180.1:0-9007 GCA_046590495.1 Gemmatimonas sp.
TGGCGTCAACGCATACACCAAGCCCTTGAGCTCTTCGTCAGGGCGCGGCTTTGTTGCGAGACTGACGATCACCGAGATGACCACGCACGTCGTGAACGCGAAAATCGCAGTCCAGAACGTCTGCGCCATTTCACTCGGATAGGTGTGAATCGCACCAAGGAATCCGCCCTTCACACCGGGCGATGCGCCAAGCGGCAACGTGAGACCATGGTGCAGCATCGCGCCGCTCATGCCGGCGAGCAGCCCCCAGAACGCGCCATGCCCCGTGCTGCGCTTCCAGAACATGCCTAACGCGAACGTTGCAAACAGTGGCGCGTTCACAAACGCGAAGACGAGTTGCAGCACTTCCATGATGTTGTTGAACGCACCCGCGACATACGCGGCCGCAATCGAGAGGCCAACACCACCAACGGTTGCTGCACGCCCCATCCACAGATAGTGCGCGTCTGACCCATTCTTTTTGATGTGGCTCTGATAGATGTCGTACGTCCACACCGTATTGAACGCAGTCACGTTGCCGGCCATGCCGGACATGAACGACGCGAGCAGCGCGGTGAGTCCGAGTCCGAGCATCCCCTCAGGGAAGAGCTTGATCAGCAACATCGGTGTCGCGAGATCGAAGTCGAGTACCGTGCGGCCGGTGCCGTCGATCAGCGGCTGACCGAGTGCGTTCAACTTTGCCGGAATGATTCCTTCGCCGCCGGTCGGGCCACCCATGCTCGTGAGGGCGAGTGCGATCATGCCGGGGAGAATGACGAGAAACGGGAACAGCATCTTGGGTACCGCTGCAATGAGCGGTGTGCGACGGGCCGCGAGCATGCTGTCGGCGGCCATGGCGCGCTGCACGACGAGAAAGTCGGTGCACCAGTAGCCGAATGACAACACAAAACCCAATCCCATCACGAGTCCGAATGCTTCAACGCCGATGGGGTTGGTGGCTGCACTCGACATGCCTTGCCATGCATGTGTGTAGGCACCGGCCGCGAGTCCCTTGGAGATCGCGGCTTCCGACAGCTTTGCGGTGAGCCCACCCCACCCGCCGACGCTGCGCAGTCCAAGAAACACCAGTGGCGCAAAACCAAACGCGATCATGAAGAACTGCAGCACCTCGTTGTAGATCGCGCTCGTGAGTCCGCCGGCAAACACATACGCGAGCACGATCACTGCCGACACGAGCACACTGAAGTCGAAGCTCCAGCCGAGCAGCAGATTGAAGAGCTTGCCCATCGCGTACATCGAGATGCCCGACGAAAACACGGTCATCACCGCAAAGCTCAACGCGTTCAGCGTGCGCGTCTTTTCGTCAAAGCGCAGTTTGAGATATTCAGGAACGCTTCGTGCGCGCGAGCCGTAGTAGAACGGCATCATGAAGAGCGCGACGAAGACCATCGCGGGGATCGCGCCGATCCAGTAGAAGTGCGCGGTGGCGATGCCGTACTTGGCACCCGACGCGCCCATGCCGATCACTTCCTGCGCGCCAAGATTGGCGGAGAGGAAGGCGAGACCGGTTACCCACGGTGGCAGCGAGCGGCCGGACTGAAAGAAGTCCGAGCTGGTTTTGGTCGACCGACGAAGTACGAAACCGATGCCGAGGACCACGGCGAAATAGAGCGCCATGACGGCATAGTCGATCCACGTCAGGTGCGTGATCGGGGTGAGCTCCAAGAGGGCTCCTGGGGGGCCGCGGGGCGGCGATGGCGGGATGTTGGGATGAGAGCGCAACGGTACCGCCGGTGCACCGGCGATTCAACCCTTTTTCGGCCCCGATCGTGCTCGCCTCACCCCACGTAGACCCTGGCCGCCGCAATGATCGCGAAGACCACCACCACGCCAAGCAAGATCCGCACACGGAACAGGCGGGTCCGCCGGACCCCTTCCCACGTCGGCTCGTCGAGAAAGAACCGTCCAGGCGACGCTTCCCGAACGACGGCGCGACGGACCATGCCGCTCCAGACAAGCCGGGCGTCGACACCGAGTTCATCGATCGTTCTGGCCGACGCCGCTGAAGTCGCGCCCGCGGTGCGGAAGTGATCGACCAGATCGCTCTGCTTTCGGAGGATCACGATCGCTGCCACTGATGCGCCCACTGTCCGCTCCTGTTGATGACAACAGCCGGTCGTACGTGACCGTAAGATGCTACAGCCCGGACGCGCCCGTCACCATCCCGCACGGAACGCGCGCTCACCCACGTTCACGCGCCCCCAACGCATGGCCAGTCGTACGACATCGTCAGCCGTTACGTCACCGGACTCCGCCGCTTCGGACTTCGAGCCCACGTCGCGGCGCGTCCTTCCGTTTCTGCTGCTGCTTTTTGTCGGCAGCGGCGTCTGCGCGCTGATCTACGAAGTGGTCTGGTTCCAGCTCCTCGAGCTGGTGATCGGGTCGTCCGCGATCTCACTCGGCGTCTTGCTCGCGACATTCATGGGTGGCATGTGCATCGGCAGTCTTGCATTGCCGCGTTTCGCGTCCCGGACACGTCATCCGTTGCAGCTGTACGCGATGCTCGAGTTGACGATCGGCGTGATTGGCGTGCTTGAACTGTTCGCGATTCCGCTGATCGGAAAGTTGTACTCGCCCGCCGTCGGTCACGGTACAGCGGCGCTGATGCTGCGCGGTGTGGTGGCCGGTTTGTGCCTCTTGCCGCCGACAGTGTTGATGGGAGCGACATTGCCAGCCATCGCGCGCTGGGTTGAATCGTCGCCGCGTGGGATTTCGTGGCTCGGATTTTTTTACGGCGGCAACATTGCGGGCGCAGTGATCGGCAGCGTGCTCGCCGGCTTCTATCTGCTGCGCACGTACGATCAGGCGTATGCGACGTACTTCGCGGCAACATTGAATGTCGTGGTGGCAATCGTTGCGTGGGCGCTGGCGGCGGCAAATCCGGTGACGAATCACGAGAATGAGGCCACGGAACCGGCGAAGAATCGTACGGGTGAACAGGTGTCGACTGCTTCGCGTTCGCGGCCCGGTGCCCGCGAGGTGTACATCGCGATCGGAATCTCCGGCGCGTGCGCATTGGCCGCCGAAGTCGTGTGGACGCGATTGCTCTCGCTGACGTTCGGTGCGTCGGTCTACACGTTCTCGATGATCCTTGCCGTGTTTCTTGGCGGACTCGGCATCGGCAGCGCGGTTGCATCGTGGCTGGCACGCCTTGTCGAGAGCCCGCGCCGTGCAATGGCGTGGTGTCAGCTGTTGCTCACGCTCGCGATTGCGTGGACCGCCGTCGTCATCTATCTCGCCCTTCCGAATTGGCCGATCAATCCGTCGCTCGCGCCGAGTGCGTGGTTTGCACTGCAGCTGGACCTCGCGCGATGCGCGTTGGCCGTGTTGCCGGCGGCAGTCTTGTGGGGCGCGAGTTTTCCGTTTGCATTGGCCGCAATTGCCACACCGGGCGAAGACACGGCCAAACTGGTTGGCGGCGTGTACGCGGCGAACACGGTGGGCTCCATCATCGGCGCGGTCGTCTGCAGTCTTGTCCTCGTCCCCTCACTCGGCACACAGGATACGCAGCGCGTGCTGATTGCGGCGGCCGCGAGTGCAGCCGTGTTGTTGTTCCTCGCGCCGGGTAGGGCGAAGGGTGACACGTCAGGTGACGTGACGGGAAGTTTCTCGACGGTTTCGCCGAACCTGGGTGTGCTGGTGTTCGCGTCCATTCTCGCTGTGCTGCTGATCGCGACCGTGCCCAAGTTGCCGGGCACCCTCGTCGCGCATGGGCGCTATGCCGTGACGTGGCTTGGCAAAACGGACATGCTCTACATCGGCGAAGGGATGAACAGTTCGGTTGCCGTCACGCGCGTGCATTCGAGTGGGGCGACGCAATTTCATGTGAGCGGTAAAGTTGAAGCATCGAGCTTGCCGCAGGATATGCGCCTGCAGAAGATGCTCGCGCACTTGCCTGCCCTTGTGCACCCCGATCCGCAATCGGTGCTGGTGGTCGGATTCGGCGCCGGCGTGACGGCGGGATCGTTTCTTCCGTACCCGAGTGTAAAGCGGCTCGTGGTGTGCGAGATCGAGCCGCTCATTCCGCAGGTGGTGTCGACATGGTTCACGAAAGAGAACAACAACGTGGTCAAAGACCCGCGCACACAGATCTACTTTGACGATGCGCGCAGCTTCGTGCTCACCAGCGACGAGAAGTTTGACGTCATCACCTCAGACCCGATCAATCCGTGGGTCAAGGGTGCGGCCTCGCTCTATACGCGGGAGTATTTCCAAGCGGTGAAAGAGCACTTGAAGCCGGGCGGTGTGGTCACGCAGTGGGTGCCGCTGTATGAAAGCACGCTCGACGCCGTGCGCAGCGAACTCGCGACATTCTTTGAAGTATTCCCCGACGGCACGATCTGGGCGAACAACATCGATGGTCGTGGCTACGATATTGTGCTGCTCGGGCAGGTGGGCGCGACCAGGATTGATTTCACCGCGCTGGCCGCGCGCTTTGCGAACGCGGGCTACACGAGCGTCGGTGCGTCGTTGACGGAGTCGGGCTTTGAATCACCGCTCGATCTCTTTTCGACGTATGCGGGCAGCGGAACTGATCTCAAGGAATGGCTCAACGGCGCCGACATCAACACCGATCGCAATCTCCGGCTCCAGTATCTGGCTGGCATTGGTCTCAATGCGTACACGGAAGCCGACATCTTCAACGAGATCGCGAAGTTCAAGCGTTTCCCGGAGACGCTGTTCGTTGCGAATGAGCAGTGGATGGCATCACTGCGTCAGTCGATCGGCGGATCTCGCTGAGGCAGTGACACGCCCGACCGGGCGGACGCGTAGGGTGCGCAACCCTCTCACGAGCCGATCGATATCACACGCCGCACTGTCAGACCTGTCGTCGTTGCGAGCTTCGCCGTACTGTCACTCATCTGTTCACGGCCGGCAGCCGCGCAGCCAATGAGTGCTCAGGCGACCCGTGTGAAACGCGTTGACGGATCGACGATCACGTCTGCCGAGATCGAACGAACCGTTGCGCGGTTGATGGCGGCGGCGAACGTGCCCGGAATGTCGATCGCAATCATCAACGACGCAGAGGTCGTTTACCGACAGTCCTTCGGACTGCGCAACGTCGCCGAACAGTTGCCGATGACCGATACGTCGGTGATGTGGGCGATGTCGATCACGAAGGGTGTGTTCGCTTACTTCGTGATGCAGCTGGTGGATGAGCATGTGATCGAACTGGATACACCGATCGCCAAGTATCTCGAGAAGCCGCTCCCGTCGTACGAGAAGTACGCCGATCTCGCCAGCGACGAGCGGTGGCGCAACATCACGCCGCGCATGTTGCTCACGCACAGCGCGGGCTTCCCGAACTTTCGCTTTCTCAATGCAGACGGAAAGCTGGACATCAAGTTCGAGCCGGGTTCGCGTTATGCGTATTCAGGCGAAGGGATCAACTTGTTACAGTTCGTGATTGAAGCCAAGACCGGGCGCCCGGTCGGCAGCATGATGCAGCAGCGCGTCTTCGACCGATTCGGTCTCACGCGTACCAGCATGACGTGGAAGCCCGCGTTCGCCAACGACCTTGCACTGGGCTACACCAACGATTCCATCATCGGACACAACGAACGCATGTCGGCGCGGGCTGCCGGTTCGATGGACACCGACATCCATGATTTGTCGCTGTTGATTGCGGGGATCATGCGCGGTGATGGATTGAGCACGAAAGCAAAAGCCGAAATGGTGAAGCCACAGCTGCGCATTCGCTCGGCGCATCAATTTCCAACCTTGGACACGACCACCACGCATCAGTACGACGCGCTCAACCTCTCGTATGGACTCGGGTGGGGCGTGCTCTCCACACCCTTCGGCAGGGCCTATTTCAAGGAAGGGCACGACGACGGCTGGTCCAACTACACGATTTCGTTCGAGGACCAGAAGATCGGGATCGTGATGCTGTCCAACAGCCTCAACACCGAAGGGATTTTCAAGGAATTGCTGGAGACGCTGATTGCTGATCGGTACACGCCGTGGGAGTGGACCGGCTACATCCCGTACAACACAAGGCGCTAGCTCCCGCCATCCCCCAGTCCCCATCCCCCAGTCCCCAGTCCCCAACCCCCAGTCCCCATTCCCCTCTCCCGGCCGTAACTTCGCTTCGCCTGTTCCCCGTTCCCATCCCGCCCGTTGAGGAGTGCCTCACGTGTCATTGCGTCGTTCCAAGACCGACACGCAGTACGACGTCATCGTAGTCGGCTCTGGCGCTGGAGGCGGAATGGCCGCTTACCAGCTCTCCGTTCAGGGGCTCAAAGTCCTCGTGCTCGAAGCGGGTCGCGATTACGACCCTGTGAGCGAGACGCCGATGTTTCACACCCCCAAGGACGCCCCGCTCCGCGCCAGTGGCAACGCGGATAAACCGTTCGGCTTCTACGACGCCACCGTCGATGGCGGCTGGCGCGTGCCTGGCGAACCGTACACCACGGCTCCCGGCAGCGAATTCATGTGGTGGCGTTCGCGAATGCTCGGCGGGCGCACGAATCACTGGGGACGCATCTCGTTGCGCATGGGGCCGTACGACTTCAAGCCCAAGTCGCGCGATGGACTCGGCGCCGACTGGCCGCTGACGTACGACGAACTCGCGCCGTACTACGACAAGACCGAGCTGTTGATCGGCGTGTATGGTGGCGAGGATGACCTCGAGAACACGCCGCGTTCGTCGCCGGGCGTGCTACAGCCGCCACCGGCACCGCGCACCTATGAGTTGCTGGCCAAGAAGGCGTGCGGCCCGCTCAAGATCCCCGTCATCCCCGCGCACCGCGCTGTACTCACCCAGCGACAGGACGCGAACACGCTACCGAAAAAGTTGCACCCCGGTAACGCGCTCGCGCAGCGCGTACTCCGTCAGAGCATGCTCGATCGACAGGCATGTTTCTACGCAACGGATTGCGGACGCGGTTGCTCGATCAAAGCGAACTTTCAGTCGACGACGGTGCTCATGCCTCCTGCAATGGCAACGGGCAACGTGACGCTCATCTGCGATGCGATGGTGCGCGAAGTCACGGTTGACGCGAAAGGCAAAGCGACGGGCGTGAATTACATCGACAAGATGACGCGCACCGATCATCACGTGACAGCGAAGGTTGTTGTACTCGCTGCGAGCGCGTGTGAAACGTCACGCATCATGCTCAACTCCAAGAGCACGCTGTTCCCGAATGGTATCGCGAACGGTAGCGGCGTTGTGGGCAAATACCTGATGGATACGGTCGGCGCAGGACTGTCAGCGCAGGTCCCCAAACTCGAAGGGCTGCCGCCGATCAATGAAGACGGCGCAGCCGGTATCCACATGTACATGCCGTGGTGGCTGTACGGTGACCAAGCGAAGCAGAAGATGTCGTTCGCGCGCGGCTATCACATCGAGTTCGGCGGCGGTCGCGGCATGCCGGGCGCCGGCTTCATGGGCAACCTCGAGAACTACACCAAGGGCGCGTACGGCCGGAAGCTCAAGGAAGAAGCGCGTCGCTACTACGGCTCTTTCATGTATTTCGACGGTCGTGGCGAGATGATTCCGAACGAGCAGTCATACTGCGAGCTCGATCCCGAAGCGGTGGATCAGTGGGGCATTCCGGTGCTTCGCTTCCATTGGAAATTTTCGGAACATGAGACACAGCAGGCAGCGCACATGCACAAGACCTTCGCCGAGATCATTGATGCGATGGGCGGCAAAGTGCAGGGGACGGTGCAGACGGATGGTTCACGCGCGATCGCACGTGGCGGTCAGATCATTCACGAAGTCGGCACGGTGCGCATGGGTGCGGACCCCAAGACGTCGGTGCTGAACGCGCACGGACAGACGTGGGAAGTGTCCAACTTGTTTGTCACCGACGGCGCAATGTTCACATCGAACGCTGACAAGAACCCGACGCTTTCCATTCTCGCGCTGGCCTGGCGCAGCTGCGACTACCTCGTCGACGAACTGAAGAAGGGGAATATCTGATGTCCGACGCTCAGAAAGACTCGACGAACGACTCGGCAATTATGCCGCGGCGCGATGCCCTGAAGGCGATGGCGGCAGCAGCCGTGATACCGATGCTCCCCGAACGCGCGGACGCCATGCCTGCCGCAGCGCCGGTGACTTCCCGTGAGCCGCTACCACTCTTCGATCCGCCAAAGCTCAAAGGTCCGCGCGGAACGCCGAGCGATCCGGATCTGCTGCGTGCCAAAGCCACGTGGCCGATGCAGCTGTCGGCGCGGGAGCTGGTGACGTTGGGTGCTCTGTGCGACATGATCATCCCGGCGGACGCAAAAAGCCCGGCCGCGAGCACCGTCGGTGCGCCGGCGTACATCAACGAGTGGGCGAGCCGTCCGGGTGGCGAGAACTCGCTGGTCCGGGTGCGCGGCGGCCTGGTGTGGATCGATCGTGAAGCAACGACGCGTTTCGGCAAGCGCTTTCATCTGATCACGAACGAGCAGCGCACCGCGATTTGCGACGATATCTGCTATCTGCCAAACGCGAAGCCACAGTTTGTTTTTGCCGCACAGTTCTTTGATACGGTTCGCGATCAAACATCGACCGCGTTCTACACAACGCCGGCCGGCTGGAAGGACATCGGCTACATCGGCAATGTTGCGATGTTGAAATTCGACGGACCATCGGCGGCGATCAGGAAGCAGATTGGTGTGGACTGATCACGCTGCAGTGAACAACAACAACCAAACTGCAGCCACAGATTATCGCGAAAACGCACGAATTGGCTCCGCGCCGATTCGTGCGTTTTCGTGTCGATTCGTGGCTGCTTTTCTTTTGGTTGGTTCGACGCTGCTGCAGACGCCCGAGCTGCACGCACAGAAGGGATTCGGCCCGGGCGAACGGACATTGCTCGACGCACACAACGCGTATCCGCAGCGCGGGCGATGGACAGATCGGATTGATCGTGCGCTCTCGACGGGTGTGCCGGTAGCGATCGAGCAGGATCTGTTCTGGAAGCAGAACAGTACGACAGGTCGTTTCGAGATTGTCGTTGCGCACGACAAGAAGGAGCTCGATGGTGCGCCCACGCTGGAATCGTATTTTTTT
>JBKJTE010000275.1:0-5463 GCA_046590495.1 Gemmatimonas sp.
CTGGGGGCTGGGGGCTGGGGGCTGGGGAAGAACTTGATACGCGGTACCGCCGATGTCTGTACTGGAAACGCCAATCCTCAACCGACAGCCCCACCCCCATTCCCCATTCCCCAGTCCCCAGTCCCACCCCTACCACCCCTTGCCCCCCGCCCACTCTCCTACTATCCATTAATCCGGATACACGGATATGACATCTCCCAAGCTTCCAATCCACGACCGGCTCAATGAGCTGGCGGGCGCCACGCGCTGTCGGCTGTTGCTCGCGATCGAGCGGCAAGAGCTGACGGTGGGGGAGCTGTGCGCGGCGCTGCAATTGCCCCAGAGCACTGTGAGTCGGCATCTCAAGATTTTGGCCGACGAAAGCTGGGTGACCTCGCGGGCGGATGGCGCGAGTCGCTGGTATCGGCTGTCGCCCCGGTTGGCTGACGACGCCCGGGCGCTGTGGGCGTTGGTGCGTGAGCCGATGGCGGCCACGCCGGCGGCGATGCAGGACCTGGCACGAGTCGACGCGGTGCTGGGCGTCCGACGCGCCCGCAGCGAGGCGTTCTTCGCGACTGCCAGCGCCGAATGGGACACGCTCCGCACGACGCTGTTTGGCGCGCGAGCGGATCTCACGGCGGCACTTGCGCTCCTCGATCCGTCGCTCGTGATCGGCGATCTGGGATGTGGCACCGGCGCGCTCACGGCCGCGCTGGCGCCGCACGTCGCGCATGTGCACGCGATCGATGGTTCTTCGCAAATGCTGGCCGCGGCGACGGCGCGGCTCGCGGGTTTTGAAAACGTGACGCTCACGGAAGGGGCGCTCGAGTCGCTGCCGCTCCCCGATGCGTGTCTTGACGCGGCCGTGCTGCTGCTCGTCCTCCATCACGTGGCCGATCCGGCGCGAGTGCTCGCCGAAGCTCGGCGTGTGCTCCGGCCCAACGGTCGTTTGCTGATTGCTGACATGCGGGCCCACGCGCACGAGGAATATCGTCAACAGATGGGACACGTCTGGCTCGGCTTTGATGCCGATGCGCTGTCGACGTGGTTGGACGCCGCCGGTTTTGAAGGCGTGCGCTATGTACCGCTGCCCGTGGATGCTGAAGCAACCGGGCCGGCGCTTTTCACCGCGACGGCTCGTGTGTCGAGTGCGACACCGGCCCTGATTTCGCAACACAACCCGTCAGACACTTTCGAGGACAACAGGCAATGGCAACTGCAGTGATGACAGAGAACGGCGTCTTCGCGCTCACCGCGCTGGATCGCCCTGCGTTTGCGGTGAAGGACCTTTCGCTCGCAGAATGGGGCCGCAAGGAAATTCGTCTCGCGGAATTCGAGATGCCGGGACTGATGGCGTTGCGCGCAGAATACGCGGGCAAGCTGCCACTCAAGGGTGCACGCATCATGGGTTCGTTGCACATGACCGTGCAGACAGCTGTACTCATCGAAACGTTGGTGGCACTTGGCGCCGATGTGCGTTGGGTGTCGTGCAACATCTTCAGCACGCAGGATCACGCGGCAGCAGCGGTCGCCGTGGGCCCGAATGGCACCGTCGACGCGCCGCAGGGAACGCCGGTGTTTGCGTGGAAGGGTGAGACGCTCGAGGAATACTGGTGGTGCACGGAGCAGGCGCTGATGTGGTCCGATGGCGGTGGCCCGAACCTGCTGCTCGATGACGGTGGCGACGCAACGTTGCTCGTGCATCGTGGCGCGGAATTCGAAAACGTCGGCGCGATTCCTTCGTTTGATGAAGACAACGAACCGGAAGAATGGGGCGTGATTCTCGACCTGCTGCGCGCTGAACAGAAGCGCAATCCGGGTCGGTGGACGAACGTGTTGGCCGCGATTCGCGGCGTGTCGGAAGAGACGACGACCGGCGTGCATCGCCTGTACGAAATGGAGCGCGCCGGCACGCTCGCGTTCCCGGCCATCAACGTGAACGACGCCGTCACCAAGTCGAAGTTCGACAACCTGTACGGCTGCCGTCACTCCATCATCGACGGACTGAATCGCGCGACGGACGTCATGCTTGCCGGCAAGATTGCGGTTGTCATGGGCTACGGCGATGTGGGCAAGGGATGCGCGCAGGCGCTCAAGGGGCAGGGCGCACGCGTCATCGTGACGGAAGTCGATCCGATCTGCGCACTGCAGGCGGCGCTCGAAGGCTATCAGGTCACCACACTCGAAGACGTCGTCGACGTGGCGGACATCTTCATCTCGGCGACGGGCAACAAGAACGTCATCACCGTCGAGCACATGAGCCGCATGAAGGACAAGGCGATCGTCGCGAACATTGGGCACTTCGACAATGAGATCGACATGGCCGGCCTGAAGAAGGTCGAAGGCATGAAGCGCATCAACATCAAGCCGCAGTATGACGAGTTCGTGCTGCCCAACGGCCGCTCGATTCTCATTCTCGCCGAAGGCCGCCTCATGAACCTCGGCTGCGCGACAGGACACCCGAGCTTTGTGATGAGCGCGAGCTTCACGAACCAGGTATTGGCGCAGCTCGAACTGCATGCCAACGCCGAGAAGTACGGCAAGCGTGTGTTCACATTGCCCAAGCATCTTGATGAGAAGGTCGCGCGTCTGCACCTCGCCAAGCTTGGGGTGAAGCTGACGACGCTCAACACCGAGCAGGCGTCGTACCTCGGCGTCGATCCGATGGGACCGTTCAAGCCGGATCATTACCGGTACTAGGCGAACGGGTTTACGGCAACTGCTTTGGTACTGCCGATTGAGCGGATTTGACGGAAAACTGCACGGATACAGCAACAGAAAACGTTGCCGAGTCCGTGCAGTTTTTTTTGCTTGTTTGATCCGCGCCGGTTGACGTGTGCATCGTCAGGGTGGAACGTCCGCGCATGCGCATCATCACCTGGGCGTTCCTCGCCACACTGTCGCTCGTTCTGATGGTGCAACTGCGCGGCATCGACAGCGACTTGCGGCTGCCGGAGACGCCAAACGGCATCGTCACCTACGAACTCGCGTGGTCGGGCACCGGTGCCGCGACGGTCATCGATGTGTGGCGCAGTGCCGGTGTCATCGAACAGGCGAAGGTCAGCCTCGGCGTGGATTTCGCCTTTCTTCTCGCCTACCCGCTCATGTTCGCCGTCGGCGCCGCGTTGCTCGCTCGCAAAACGACACCCGACCGCTTCGACCGGGTTGGACAGACGCTGAGCCGCGCGGTGCTCTGCTGCATTCCGCTCGACGCGACGGAGAACATCGTGCTCTGGCGCATGCTCGACCACGGTGCGTCATCACTGCTGGCGCATATCGCGACCGTTTGTGCCGTGATCAAGTTCGCGCTTGTAATTGCGACGGCGCTCTGGTCTGTCGCCGCCATCGGGCGTCGCGTCATGTCGTCAGGAAAGCCACTGCCCAGCGGCTGAGGTGCGGTCATCGTACGCCGTCCGTCGACGCCGAGCGCACTGAAGCGGTCGACACACTTCCAGAACCCGAATCGAGGCGCCGTTATGCTCCGAGTGTTCGTCAATCTCATTCGTTTCGCCTCGATCGGTGCTGGCGTCATGCTCGCGCCTTGCGTTTACGCACAGGGCGCTCCGTTCGACATCGTGATTCGTAACGGTCGCGTCATCGATCCGGCATCGGGACTCGACGGTGTGAGATCGGTGGGTATTCGTGGTGGCAAGATTGCCGAGGTCAGCGCGAGTCCTTTGAAGGGTCGGCAGGTCATCGACGCGCGTGGTCTCGTCGTCGCTCCGGGCTTCATCGACCTCCACGCCCACGGGCAGGACGACGAGAACTATCGGCTCTTCGCGCTCGACGGTGTCACCACCGCGCTCGAACTCGAAGCAGGTACGGAAAACGTGCCCGCGTTCTACGCCGCGCGCGAAGGCAAGGCGTTGATCAACTTCGGTGCGTCCGCCAGCCACCTCCGTGCGCGGATGCAGGTGCTGCGCGACGGTGGCCTTCCCCTTGGCACACTGTTGCCGCTCGACTCGGCTGGTTACGTCGTTGCGAACGATGCGCAGATCGCTGCGATGCGTCGCGTGATCGACGCTGGTCTCGACGCCGGCGGACTTGGTGTCGGCATGGGACTGCAGTACACGCCCGCGGCGACCAAGTACGAAGTGCTGGAGGCCTTTCGCAGTGCGGCGCGTCGCCACTCACCGGTTTTTGTGCACACGCGATCGTGGGGCGATACCGACCCCGGAAGCTCAGTGGAGTCGTACATGGAAGTGATTGCGGCCAGTGCGATCACGGGTGCGCCGGTCCATATCGTGCACCTCAACTCCACGAGCGTCGCTGCAACGCCGCGCACACTGGCGATGATCGCCGAGGCGCGGCAGCGCGGTGTGGATGTCTCCGCCGAGGCGTATCCGTATGTGGCTGGCATGACCGAGTTGGCCTCGCCGCTGCTCGACCGCTATGCCAATGGCCCCGACAGTCTGTTTGGCACCCTGATGCTTGCGCGCACCGGCGAGCGGCTCACGCGGGCAAGCTTTCTCGCCAATCGGAAGCCGGGCGAGATGGTGATCCTCTTCGTCAACACGCCGGAGATGGAGGCGATGGCGATCACGAGTCCACTCACGGCGATCGCGAGTGATGGTGGCCTCCGGAACGGCGTCGGACACCCGCGGGCCGCGGGCACGTTCGCGCGGGTGCTCGGGCACTATGTGCGCGAGACGCATCAACTCACGCTCATCGAAGCCATTCGGAAGATGACCGTGATGCCAGCGCAGCGGTTGGAGCGACTGGCGCCCGCGTTCCGCAACAAGGGGCGCCTGCGGGTCGGTGCGGACGCCGACATCGTGGTGTTCGACGCGCAGACGGTGAGTGACCGCTCTACCTACGCGAAGCCGACGGTGCCCTCAATCGGCTTCAAGTACGTGTTGGTGAACGGCGTGTCGGTAGTGATTGACGGAACGATTCGCGAGCACACGTTCCCCGGGAAGGGCGCGCGTGCGCCGCAGCGTTGAAGGGCTATCGATGGTGCACTCGTGCGTGCGCGCTCAGGTGGCGCGTACGTAGACGCATCCCTGCTCCTGTGCGACGGTTGTTGCAAACACGCCTCGCGCCGGTGCCGCACCTGCAGGCGGTGCTGACTATCTCATCCGGCTGCGCAGGTACTGTTTCTATCGCCGCCGCCAGCTTGTCACCAACAGCGGTTTCCGGACTGACGGGACCTGTGTCTGTTGGCCCGCCGATAACACGGCCCAGCGCACCGCGCTCCTTCCCTGGTGTGTTCCACTTAGTTGTTGAATTCGCGATCTCTAACGCGCGCGTTCTGCTCCGTGGGGAGGTCAACCTATGTGGCGCCGCAGGCGCCACTTCCACAGCCCCACGTCAGCTGCAACGCCACGTTAGATCGCGCGCATGTCAGTCCCCTGCTCGTCAGGCGCGACGCGGTGCCGGTCTACCCAAGCGGCCCACCAGACGAGCAGCCAGATCGCGAGGCCGCCAACCGCCACCGCTGGCATGTTGGGCGGCGGCGGCCCAAAAGCGTTGGCGAGGTATATG
>JBKJTE010000188.1:0-12920 GCA_046590495.1 Gemmatimonas sp.
CTCAACGCCGGAATCAACGCGAATAGCTACGAGCGCGCGCATCGCGCTTGGCTGCGCCCTGACCAAGCGAAGTCGTTGTACGACAACACGGGGCACAAGCAAGACGCGAGCGCGTTCGTCAAAGCGTCGTACGACGCCGGCCGCATGCGCTGGTTTGCTGACGTACAGGCGCGTCATGCGCAGTTCCGCTATGAGCCGGATCCGCGCGCAGGCATAGCGGAGCGCTCAATCGACTGGACGTTTCTGAATCCCAAGGGCGGTGTCACCGTTCGCGTTGCAACCGGACTTTCGGCTTTTGCATCGTACGGCAAAACGACGCGTGAACCGGCGCGCAGCGATCTGCTGGCCGGAGACGACGATCTCAACTCCGACAATGTGGCTGACTATGGCGACTTCACGCGCGTGAAGCCGGAATCAGTGCGCGATGGTGAATTGGGGCTGACGCTCAATCGTACCACGTTCAGCATGACGGCGAACGTATACAGCATGGATTTCACCAACGATATCGCGCGAATCGGCGCACCGACGGCGTCTGGATCAGTACTGCGCCGCAACGTCGGGAGCAGCTATCGTCGCGGGCTTGAGTTTGACGGCACCTGGCGAGCCGCGTCCAGACTCACACTCGGCGCCAACGCGGCCTGGAGCAACAATCGCATCAGGCAGTTCACCGATTCGTCGCGCGGTACGCCGGTTGTGCGCCGTAACGTGCAACCGTTGCTCACGCCGCGTCTGGTCAGCGCACAGCGCGCAGAATTCAGTGCCTCGCAGGCGTTGACCCTGTTCGCCGAAGGGCGCTACCAGTCGCGCGCGTTTCTCGACAACACGAGCAGCACCGATCGCACACTGCCGGCGTTCTATGTGTTCGACGCCGCGGCCCGCTACACGATCAATCGCTACACGCTGATGGTGCGGGCCGGAAATATCGGCGACAACCAGAGCTACGGGAGTGGATCGGTCTCGTCGTCGGGGAAGGTGCGGTACTTCGTGTTGCCGGCGAGGGCGGTGAATGTGACACTGACGATGGCGTACTAAGCGACGCGATGTCTCACACTCACCACCTCCCACTCCGCAGATGGGTCTATCGCCCCCGCGATACTTCCATTCTGCCGGTGAGATTGCGCCGCGCCTCGTCCAACGCCGCCCGCAGTGCCAGCGCCTTGTCTCGCGGCGACCCTCCGCGCGTTGCATCGCGGAGCGCACTGCGCAGTGTGCGTTGCGCGTCGTCATTCACCGCGCCACCGGCCAGCAGTGCCGTTGCAGCCACTTCGTAAATGGCGACCGTCGCCGCGGGTTGCCCGTCGTTGTACAACGGTGCGCCACGATCGATCGCGAGATCGATCAACTCCGCCGCACTGCCACCGTTCGCGCCGCTGCTGTTCGCATTGCTCCGCGTTTCTGCCGGGATGAGCACGCGATCAATGACGTGAATGATCCCGTTACTCGCCGGAACATCGGCAATCTTTACCGTCGCATCGTTGATCCGCAGCTGATCACCGTCTTGCGTGATGCGGACGTTCTGTCCGGCGACCGTCTGCGCCGATCGCGCGTCGCGAGCTTGTGCCGCGGTTACACGACCTGCGATCACATGATAGGTCAGAATCGTGCGAAGCTTCTCTCGATTCTGTGGTTTGAGCAATTCGTCGACGGTACCGTTGGGCAGCTTGCGAAACGCGTCGTCGGTTGGCGCAAAGAGCGTGTACGGGCCTCGGCCGAGCAACGTCTCAGTGAGTCCCGCCGCGTCGACGGCGGCCAGGAGCGTCGCGAACGCTCCGGCATTCTTTGCCACTTGTGGAATGGTCTGACCAGTGCGGGCGCCATGCTGAGCACGGGCGCTGGGGGCGGCTACCGCGATAGTGCCGATGGCGACAGCCACGGCGGAGAGGATCGAGCGAATACTGTGGCGACGGGCGATCGAATGCGCGAACATGCAAACCTTCCGGGACAATGTGAGATCGAAGACGACAGGGACGTTGTGCTGTTCGCCCGATCGTCGATGCTGGATGCAGGGCCAGCGTTGACGGCACGTGCCTGCATCCAACGGATCGCTGACGGCGAATGCCTTGCACCATGGAGTAAGAGTGGAATCGGACCGGAGTGCACGTGGGGCGTCTATGGAAAGCGCGGCCGCAAAAAAGGTGGACAACGCTCCCAACGCTGAAACCGACGCGGCGACCGGCGTACGTTTGTCGCTGGTGACCGACTCGCAGGCTGGAACGACCATCCGAGATGGAGTGAACGTGGTACGCGACAGTGAACGCGTGGACGCTCGTCTTGTGGATGCTCGTTTTGCCGACGCACCGTTGCTGCTGCCGCGGATCGCGGCGGGCGATGACGGCGCGGTACGTGAGTGCGTGAACCGCTATGGCGCGCTGATCTGGTCGCTCGCGCGCCGCTGGTCCGTGGACGACACGGATGCCGAAGACGCGGTGCAGGAGATTTTCATCGCGCTCTGGCGAAGTGCTGCACGTTTCGATGTAAGGCGCGCGAGTGAACCGGGGTGGGTGGCAATGGTGGCGCGCCGGCGGTTGATCGATCGATCACGTCAACAGCAGCGGTCGCCGGTATTTGAGTTCTTTCAGGCAGGCTTCGACATGGCAGACGAAACAGAGCCCGATCAGGATGTGGAGCTCGACACCGCATCGCGTGCCGGACTGGCACGCGCCGCACTTCTCACACTGCCCGACGCGCAGCGACGCATGCTGGAAATGTCGCTGCTCGACGGTAAGACGCATGACGAAATTGCCCAGGAGACATCCGTTCCATTGGGGACCGTGAAGTCGCACATCCGCCGGGGTCTCACCCGCATGCGCGCACTGCTGATGCCCGCTCACTCGTTGGCCGCGTTTCCAGAGGCGAGACAATGAGCCGCGATCCGAAGGTGCCGCTCGACCGCGACCCGATGGAGTTGCTTGCCGGCGAGGTCACCGCGGCGTTGCTCGCCGAGCCACCGATGCCCGATCGGACGCCCGATGCAGTGCCGGCTGGCCTGGCGGACCGCCTCATCGCCAGCGGTGAGCGTGAGGTGCGCGCTTACGCCGTGGCACAGCGGCGTGCGGCCGTGGAAGCCGCCGCGACTGCACCTCATTGGCGTGACGCGCGGCGCGCGTGGCTCTGGTCGGGATGGCTATCGGCCGCGGCTGTCCTCGCCATGTGGGCGGTCGGCCCAAGCGGCGTCCGCCCGCGCGCCGCAACAACGGCGCCTGCCACGCAGGAACAGACGGCCCGGGCGCTCCGCGATTCGCTGATGCTGCAGGACGTGGCCGTCACCAAGGTCGGTTGGAGTGCCACGCAGGACTCCGCGTCCGTCGGCGCGAGTGGCGACGTGGTGTGGAGCGCGAGTCGGCAGGCAGGTGTCATGCGCTTCGCCGGTCTCAAGCCCAATGATCGGAAGCGTTGGCAGTACCAGCTTTGGATCTTCGACAAACGACGCGATCAGCGGTATCCGGTGGATGGCGGCGTCTTCGACATTCCGTCGGGCACGGGCGATGTCATGGTGCCGATTCGCGCGCGCGTACCCGTGGGCGAGGCGGTGCTCTTTGCAGTCACCGTTGAGGCACCGGGCGGCGTGGTAGTCTCGACGCGAGAGCGCATCGCGCTGCTGGCGAAGGCTGGGGGATAACGATCGCGCGTCGGCCATGCATCTTCAGAGCATGACGACATCGCTTCACTTCCGACTCGGCCACGCTGCCTGGGGCTTGGCTCTGTGGCTCGCCATCGCCTCGCTCACGTCCACAGCGTTGGCCGCCCAGCGCCCGACCCGCACGTCCAAGTCGCCCCCACCGTCGGTGCGACCCGGTGTAGACGCGTGGCGTCGCGCTCATGAGCGCGAGATCCTCGACGAAGCGTTTGCGCTGCTTTCCATTCCGAACGTGGCGTCCGATTCGGTCGGCATCCATCGGAACATCGCGGCGCTCACGGCCGCCTTCGGTCGTCGCGGCGTGGTACTGCGACCGATTTCGTCCCCACACGGCGGCAACCCGGCGTTAACGGGCGAACTCAAGGCCGTCGGTGCCACGCGCACGATCATGATGTACGCGCACTACGACGGACAGCCAGTGGCCGGCGGTGGCTGGGACGGTGCTCCCTTCGTGCCCGAGCTACGTCACTATGCCAATAGCGTCGCCGGCGATGCCGCGCCGCTGCCAGCCCGTGGCGACACCGTCGATCCGCAACTGCGCATCCGCGCCCGTTCGGCCAGCGACGACAAAGGCCCGATTATCGCAATGCTCGCAGCGCTCGATGCAATGAAAGCGCAGAAGTTGATGCCGTCGGTGAACGTGAAGTTCTTCCTCGATGGCGAAGAGGAAGCCGGAGACAACTCACTCGGTGATCTGCTGCGCGCGCATAAGGACGCTCTGCGCGCGGACGCGTGGCTCTTTTTTGACGGGCCGATGCATGTGAACGGCGCACCGCAACTCGTGCTTGGCGTGCGTGGAGTGACGGGTGTCGAGGTGACGTTCTACGGACCGAATCGCGCGCTGCACAGCGGTCATTACGGCAACTGGGCGCCGAATCCTGCGGTCGCTGTCGCGACCTTCATCGCGTCCATTCGCGATGTCGACGGGCATGTACGCATCGCCAACTTCTACGACGACGTTCCGTCGATTACCGATGCCGATCGCGCCTCGGCGCGCGCCCTGTCGATCACCGACGACTCCGTGCGCGCGTCGCTCGGTCTCGCGCACACGGAAGCCAACAACGCGGCGCTCGGCGAACGGATCATGCTCCCCGCGCTGAATATTCGAGGCATTCGGGCCGGCGGCGTGGGGGGCGGTGCGACGAATTCCGTGCCGACATCGGCGAGCGTCTCGATCGACTTCCGACTCGTGCCCAACCAGCAGCCCGAACGTCTGCGCTCGCTGCTCGACGGACACCTCAAATCGTTGGGCTACACGATCGCGTCGTCACCGGATGCGGCCGCGAAAAGCCGGGATCGTTCGCGGCTCGCCGTGGTGCAGTGGGACAGCGGCTACACGAGTGTGCGCGTCCCTGCGACGTTGCCCGCAGTCGGCGCAGTGAAGCGACTCATGGCCCGCAGCTACGGGCGGGATCCATTTGTGCTGCCCATCCTCGGCGGGTCGCTTCCGCTCTTTCACTTCGTGGATGCTCTCGGTGCCACTGTTATCACGGTCCCGATGGTGAACGCCGACAACAGTCAGCACGCGCCGAACGAGAACCTGCGTCTCCAGAACCTGTGGGATGGCATTGTGCTGGTCGCCGAGCTGATGACCGGACTCGGCAGGGAGTGGCCGATCGGGGTCGTTCCTTAAGCGGTCGGACTCGGCGGAGTTCCTCGTCCCATCCGGCACTTGTCGCTGCAGTAACGGACCTGTTCCCAGGCCCGCTCCCACTTTTTCCGCCAGGAAAACGGCCGCCCACAGCGCGCGCAAAGCTTGTCGGGGTGGCCGTTGACGCCGTCCACATTCCTTCGATTGTCGCGTTTTCGCTCGCCGGATCGCATGACTCGCCAAGCGATCAACACCGTGCGACTGTTCCAGCATGCCCCAGCCCGACCTCAACACCTTCCCGGACGTCGATCGTTCGGCGGCGCTCGGTAGCCTTCGTTCCGTCGCCCGCGCGCTCGCCGCCGGCACGAATTCTAAAGACGTGCTCTTTACCGTCTGCGAAGCTGCGACCGCGCGGGGCCGTGCTGCTGGCGCCTCAGTGTCGGAGATCAGTGCCGATGTTGGCACCTTCGTCGCGGTGTATGGACAGCACCAGTCGCTGGAGGGGTTGCGCTTCCCGCTCTCCGGGAGCATCACCGGACGAGTCGCGTCGGAGAAACGGACGATTGCGGTCTCGTCGGCCAACGAAAGTTCGCCTTTTTTCGCCGAGCTCCTGCCCCGACTGGGTATCGGGCCGATCCTGGTGCTGCCGCTGGTCGCGCACGAGCAGCTGCTGGGGGTGCTTTCCGTCTTCCGGAATGAAGGGCAGCCACCGTTTGACGTACAGGACGAGGAGCGGTTGGGGACCGTCGCTGACCTCGCGGCGTTGGCGCTCTGGAAGGCACGCCTGCTCGAAGACGCGCAGTCGGCCGACGCGGCCAAAACCAGTCTTCTGGCCACGCTCTCCCACGAACTGCGGACGCCGCTCACCGCGCTGGAGGGTTACGGCGAACTGTTGGAAGACGAGATTCTGGGGCCGCTGTCGCCTCCGCAGCGCGACGTGATCGTCCGTCTCCGGGCGGTCGGCCGCCATCTGGGGGCGCTGATCGAGGACATCCTGACCTATGCGTCGCTCGAGGCGGACCGGCTCACGTCGCGCGTCGCGAACGTGCGCCTCACGGAGTTGCTCGATTCGCTGCTGCCGTTCGTGGAGCCGCTGGCGCGCGAGAAGGGGATCAACCTGAGCGTCGAGCTCGAAGATGGGCTCCCAGACATCCAGACCGACGAAGCCCAGGCTCGACAGATCCTGCTGAACCTCTGTCAGAACGCCGTCAAGTTCACCGAGCATGGCGAAGTCACGGTGAAGGCGACGCGCGGTTCGCCCACCAGCGACGGCACGGCGACGGTGCGTTTCGCCGTGCGGGACACCGGGATCGGCATTGAAGCGTGGGATCTGCAACGCCTCTTTCGTCCGTTCTCCCAGCTGGAAGACGTGCCCAACAGGCGTCACCGCGGCACCGGGCTTGGACTCTACATCTGTCGACGACTCGCGTCGGTGCTGGGAGGTCGCGTGGAGGTCGTTTCGCGCCCTGGCGAAGGGTCCGTTTTCACGCTGGTGCTGCCGGCCAGTCGCTGATTTCGGGGGCTAGGCACGACGCCCGCGCACGACCTGTTCCCCTATGAGCGCCCGTATAGATTGCGGAGACTATGAACGCGTCTGCAATCACCAGCGTCTTCAACGACGGCGTCATCGCCGAGCAGTTTGAGCGTTATCGTCACGATCCAAGCAGTGTGGACGAGACATGGCGCCAGTACTTCGCGATGGCGGAAGCCTTGTTCGCCGGCAACGCTGGCTCGAACGGCACAGCAACAGCAGTATCACCGGCAACGTCAGCGGCCGGCGGATACGATCTCAATATGTTGCAGAAAGTCGCAGGAGCAGCCTCGCTGCTTCAGGCGATCCGCAACTACGGCCACCTCGCCGTACAGCTCGATCCGCTCGGCACGTCGCCGCCGGGCGCGGACGAGCTCACCAACGAGTATCACGGCGTCACCGACGCAGATCTCGCCGCGATTCCCGGTGAAGCGCTCGATGAGACGCGCTTTGCGACGGCCGCGGACGCGATTCGTCGCAAGCGCGAGGTCTACTCGTCCCGCATCGGCTACGAAGTGTGGCATCTGCACAGCGATGCCGAACGCGAATGGTTTCGCGTCGCATTTCGCGATGGTGTCCTAACGCGTGCGTTAACAGTCGACGAAAAGAAGAACGTTCTCCATCGGCTGAACGAAGTTGACGGACTGGAACGCTTTCTCGGACGCGTGTACGTCGGCTACAAGCGCTTCTCCGTCGAAGGGACGGACACGCTCATCCCGATGCTCGACGAAGTGATCAACGAGTCCGGACGTACTGGCACGCGTGAAGTCGTGATCGGCATGGCGCATCGCGGTCGCCTGAACGTGCTGACGAATGTGATGGGCAAGCCGTACGAAACGCTGTTCGCCGAATTTGAGGGACGTCACGATCACGCGGATGAAAACGCGACCGGCGACGTGAAGTATCACCTCGGCTATGCAGGCGTTCGTCAGGTTGACGGCAACGAAGTGCGCATGCGTCTCGTGCCCAATCCGTCGCACCTTGAAGTGGTGAACCCGGTACTCGAAGGTGTCGCGCGTGCCTTGCAGCGACTCCCGGAAAACCCGGCTGCGCGCGATGAGAGTCTCGTGCTTCCGGTCGCCATTCATGGCGACGCGGCGTTTCCGGGTGAGGGTATCGTTGCCGAAACGCTCAATATCTCGCGACTGAACGCGTACCGCACGGGCGGCACGATTCACATCATCGTGAACAATCAGGTGGGTTTCACCACCGACCCGACCGACGCCCGCTCGACGTACTACTCGTCGGATCTCGCGAAGGGTTTTGAGATTCCGATCTTTCACGTGAACGCGGACGATGCGCAGGCGTGCATCACGGCGGTGCGTCTCGCCTGCGCGTATCGCGCAACGTTCAGGAAGGACGTGCTGATCGATCTCGTCGGCTATCGTCGTCATGGTCACAACGAAGGCGACGAACCGACGTACACGCAGCCCAAGCGGTACGCGCAGATCAAGGCGCATCCGACGGTGCCGCAGGCGTGGGCACAGCGCATCGTGACCGAAGGCGTGCTGTCAGCCGACGAAGCGGCGGCTGATGAAAAGAGCGTTGCCGATCGCTATGCCGAAATTCACGCGCGCTTCAAGGCGTCGCTGCTCGGTAGCGAATCGCATGCGCCGTGGCCCGCTGAGGACGCTGCGCCGGCCAGGATGGTCGTCACCGCAGTGCCGGCAGATCGCTTGAACCGTTTGAACGAAGCGCTGCTCGCGTGGCCGTCGACATTCACGCCGCATCCGCGTCTCGCCAAGCAGCTCGAGCGACGTCGCGATGCGATGGGTGACGCAGGCGGCATAGACTGGGGGCACGCCGAAGCGCTCGCCTTCGGCACGTTGCTTGTCGAAGGGATGTGCGTGCGCTTCACGGGTCAGGATGTTGAACGCGGCACCTTCTCGCATCGTCACGCAGTACTCAACGACGCGGAAACCGGCGCCAAGTACACGCCGCTTGCCAACCTCGAAGGCGTGCGTGGCGCGTTCGAGATCTACAATTCGGCGCTGTCTGAGACTGCCGTGATGGCGTTCGAATACGGCTTCAGCACCGTAGCCACCGATACGCTCACGTTGTGGGAAGCGCAATTCGGCGATTTCGTGAACGTGGCGCAGCCGATCATCGATCAGTTCATCGTGGCCGATCGCGCCAAGTGGGGCATCGACTCCGGTCTCGTGCTGTTGCTGCCGCACGGTTACGAAGGACAGGGCCCTGAGCATTCGAGTGCGCGTCTCGAGCGTTTCCTGCAGCTGTGCGCGGAAGGGAACATGACGGTCGCGTACTGCAGCTCACCGGCGCAGTACTTCCATCTGTTGCGCCGTCAGGGGTTGCGCGCGAATCGTCGTCCGCTGATCTGCATGCAGCCCAAGTCGTTGCTGCGTCTGCCGCAGGCGGCGTCGCGTCTTGACGATCTGGCGACCGGCGGATTCCAGCCGGTCATCGACGATCCTATCGCGTCGCAGCATCGCGATGATGTGCGCAGCATCGTCTTCTGCACCGGCAAGTTGTACTACGACCTGTCGATGGCGCCGGCGCGCAACAACAGCGTGTCGCTCGTTCGAGTCGAACAGTTGTATCCATGGCCGCACGAAGAGATCGCGCGCGTTATGGATCTGTATCCGGCCGTCGAGCAGGTGGTGTGGGCGCAGGAAGAGCCGAAGAATCAGGGGGCATGGACCTACGTGCAGCCGCGTCTGCGTGCATCGGCCGGCGCCGCCGTCGGCGTGCGTTATGTCGGACGTCCCGAGCGTGCGAGCCCGGCCGAAGGGTATAAGAACGCGCATGACACCGAGCAGGCGCGCATCGTGGCACAGGCACTCGACACCGGCGACGTCGCCGTGGAGCGACAGGCTATGCAGGTCGGGCAGTGATGCGGGGCAAGATTCGCGCACGCAAGCTGAACACTCTGAGCGCCGCGGCTTTTGCTGCGGCGCTCGTGTTTGGTCTCGTGCCCAGTGCAGCGTCGCGCCCCCTCTCCGCGCAGGGGATGCCGACCAGCGAGCGTGGCGCCGCCGCGCTTGGCTCGGTACTCGCGGGCATTGGCACAACAGGACGCGTGCTCACCGTCGCGGCGCACCCCGATGATGAAGACACGCAATTCATCGCTTGGTTGACACGCGGGCGTCATGTCGAGACGGCGTATCTGTCGCTGACGCGTGGCGACGGCGGACAGAACCTGTTGGGTAACGAACTTGGCGAAGCGCTCGGCGCGATCCGCACGCAGGAGCTGCTGGCCGCGCGCCGCATCGATGGCGGACGTCAGTACTTTTCGCGCGCATTCGATTTCGGCTTCAGTAAGAACGCGGAAGAGACGCTTGAGCACTGGCCCAAGGACACGATTCTTGGAGACGTGATTCGTGTCGTGCGCGCGTTCCGTCCGCAGGTGATGGTCGGGTTCTTCAGCGGCACGCCGCGCGATGGTCACGGCCATCACCAGATCTCAGGGATGCTGGCGCGGGAGGCGTATGAACTCTCCGGCGATACGATTCGCTTTCCGGTCGCCGGCTTTGGTGCCCCGTGGACGGTTGCCAAGTTCTATCGCAGCTCCCGCCAGAATCCGGCGGGTGCATCGTTGCGCATGAACGTCGGCGAATACGACGCGGTGCTCGGCCGCAGCTACTACGAAATTGCCGCAGAAAGTCGTTCGCAGCACAAGTCGCAGGGCTTCGGGGTGCTGCAGCGCAAAGGCGTGATCATGGACGCCGTCGTTCGTGAAGCGGCGCGCGTTGGTCCCGCCGATTCGACGAAAGAGACCTCGATATTTGACGGCGTTGATACTACGTGGGCCCGATTGGGCGTGCTCGCGGCAAAGCCTGCGGTCACCCAGTTGCTCGACTCGGCGCATGCCGCAATCGCCGAAGCCCGCTCGGTCTGGCGCGCAACCGATCCGACAGCCTCGATCGTGCCGCTCGCGCGTGCGCTTGGCCAGGTACGACGTGCACGCGCGCTGGTGCCTGCCGCGCCGGTGTACATCGCGCGACGCGGAATGAGTTCAGCCGGTGTGGAACAGTTGCCGACGATGGGCGTGCGTCCGAGCGGCGCGGCGTCCACTGTCGCGCTGGCGAGCGTGCAACAGGGTGCGGAGCTGGCTGATGCACTCGCGCTGACCGACGCGCGCACCGAAACCGCGTTGGCGCTTGCGGCGGGAATCGCCGTCGAAGCCACCGCGCCGAAAGCCACGTTTCCCGTGCGTGAAGCGGCGAAGCTGTTGGTGAGCGATTCGCTTCCGGTGTCGGTGACAGTGTTCAACCGTGGTCGCCTGCCTGTGAAGCTGTTGTATGCGATGACGCGCGACACGCCGCGATCGAACAGCGCCGATGAGCGCAACCTCGTCATTGCTCCGGACAGCGCGCTCACCGTGCAACGATTTGCGGTTGCGTTTGAACCGACGGCGCCGTGGTGGCGTGTGAGCGGGCGCAAACAGCAGGACTGGTTTCAGACGCCGATCGATGCGCGCGACGAATCACAGCAGCAGGAGAAGACGGCGACGATTGTTCGCGCCGTGATTGAAATTGCAGGCGCGCCGGTTTCGATTCTCGCACCAGTCGTCAATCGATTCGCCGATCCGATCAAGGGCGATCAGCAGGTGATGGTCGCTGCGGTGAAGGGGATCACCATCGGACTCGAGAACGTGATCGAGTACATCCGCGCCGGTGTCCCTGTCGAACGCGATCTGCGCATCCGCATTCAGTCGGCCTACGACAGCGCGGCGAAAGTTGAGGTGACGCTCGACTTGCCCAAGGGACTCACCGCCGACTCGAGTGCGCGCACGCGTCTGCTCGCGCCGGGTGCCGCCGCGACGGTCGTATTCCATCTGCGCGGCACGCTGCCACCAGGACGGCATCAGATCGGGGCGTTTGCCAACCATGACAAGGTTATTTCGACAACGGGCTACTTCACGATCAACTACGAACACATCAACGCGCAGCGCATCTACAGCGCATCGGGGATGTATCTGTCGGCTGTGAATGTGAAAATTCCGCCGCGCGCGCACGTCGGCTACATCGTTGGCGTCGGCGATCGCGGACTCGACGCGTTGCAGCAGCTCGACGTCAATGTTGAACGGATCGATCCCGCAGCCATCGGCGTGACGGATCTTTCGCGCTTCACGGCAATCGTTGTCGGGCCGCGCGCGTATGAGACCAGCGAGATGCTGGTGCGGGCGAACCCGCGTCTGCTCGACTACGCCAACCGTGGGGGCACGCTGGTTGTGCAGTACGGCGCGCAGGACATGAGCAAGTATCCGGTCACGCCGTATCCACTCGCGTGGACGCGCACCGCCGCACGCGTGACCATGGAAAATGCGCCGGTGCGGATCATCAAACCTGACGCACCGATGCTCACGTTGCCGAACAAGATAGGCGCCGACGATTGGAAAGACTGGGTGCAGGAGCGCGCGACCTACATGCCGACTACGATCGATCCGCGCTACACGTCACTACTCGGCATGAACGATCCCAATGAACCGGAAAACCTGGGCGCACTGCTCGAAGCCAAGGTTGGCAAGGGGCGCTATGTGTACGTCACGTTGGCGCTGTTCCGTCAACTGCCGAACGGTGTGCCGGGTGCGGCGCGCATTCTCATGAACCTCATCAACGCGCCGCCGACTGCGGTTCCGCCGAAGATGTAGAGCGGCGGATTTCCCGGATAACAGCAACTGACTTGGAACTGCCGATTTAGCGGATTTGGCGGAACGAGCACGGATACAGCAAACAACAAAAAGAAAAATTGTTGAAGTATCCGTGGCGTTGTCCGCTAAATCCGCAAAATCGGCTGTACTAGTCTGTTGCAGTTATCCGTTAGATCGCTGTTCCCGGCTTGCCGCCGAGACTCAGCACCGAGCCAACGAGCACCACCGTCACCGCGCCGATCACGTTATACCACAGAAACGCGACGGTCGGCGCGCCATAGGAGACGGCACCGACGGTGAGCATCCCGGCGATGAGTCCAACGAATGCGCCGAGTGCCGACGTGCGCGGGATCATCGCCAAGAGAAAGACGCCGAGTATGGAGCCGTAGAAGAAGGAGCCGAAGCGGTTCACGACTTCGATGAGCGAACCAAGTGACGCAGCCTTGGTTGCAACAAAGCAGGCGAACAGCCCCCAGATCGCTGTCGCAAGTTTTGACGCGGTCAGAAAATGCGCATCGCTGCCTTCGGGTTTGATCCATCGTCGATA
>JBKJTE010000350.1:0-2502 GCA_046590495.1 Gemmatimonas sp.
TGCACGCAGTGTATCGATGCGTGCGACGATGTCATGACGCGCGTCGGCAAGCCGAAGGGACTGATCCGGTACTCGTCACAGGACGCGATGGCCGGCAAGCCGCGCAATCTTGTGCGCATGCGCACCGTACTCTATCCGACGGTACTTGTCATCATGCTCGGTGGACTGCTGTTCGCGCTCATCACCAAAGAGTCTGCAGACGTGACGGTGCTCCGCGGAATCGGCGCGCCGTTCACTGAAGAAGCCAACGGCCAGGTCGCCAATCAGATTCGCGTCAAGATCGCCAATCGTGGACACGCTGACGCGACGTACACCGTCAACATCTCCGGACTCGAAGAAGCAGGACTCAGCAACCACGACATTTCGATTGTCGCGCCTGAGAATCCGATGACGATCGCCGGCGGGGCAACGCGCAGCACGAGCATGTTCATCGTGCTGCCGCGTCGGGCGTTTGTACATGGTGAACGCGACATAACGCTTACGATCAACGACGGTCACAGCGCGCCACAGCATGTGTCGTGGCGATTGCTCGGCCCTGCGGAGGGCGCACGATGAAACCGGGAGCGGGATGGCCAATCGGTATCGCGATCGTGTTGGCGGCGACCGTCGTGGGAAACCTCGTGATGATGCGCGTGGCAGGTGACGATCCATCGATGGCAATCGAACCCGACTACTACAGGAAGGCGGTCGGCTTCGACTCAACCATGGCCGCAGAGCGGCGTAGCAACGCACTCGGCTGGCATGCAATCTCCACACTGGATTCCGTCGTGGTTGGCACACCCACAATGGTTCGCGTGCAACTGAGTGATTCGACGGGGGCTATGATCGGCGATGCGACTGTCAAGATTGTCGCGCTGTTCAACGCTCGCGCGAACGAAGTGCAGGCGCTGACGCTCGAGCGCATGCCGAATGGCACCTATCGAGGCTCACTCGCCGTCCATTATCCCGGCGAGTGGGAAGTGCGCGTCACGGCCATGCGTGGTGATGCACAGTTCGTCAGCACGTCGCGCGTGATCGCCGTTGGAGCGTCGGCGCGTACCGGCAAGTCGCCGTGATTGGTGCCGCAGTCGGTGTACTTGCCGCGAGCCTTGTAGGTAGCGTGCACTGCGCCGCGATGTGCGGTGGTTTTGTCTGCTTCTACTCCGGATCGACTTCGGGCGATGCAACGGCGACACCACTTCGTGCGCACGCGATGTACAACGTTGGCCGACTCGCGTCGTATCTCGTACTTGGCGCGGTTGCCGGTATGCTTGGATCGGGTGTTGCAGCGGTTGGCCGCATGGCCGGCGTTGCTCACGCGGCGACAGTGATTGCCGGTGCGTTGATGATCGGTTGGGCGTTGACGACGATCGCGGCGCAACGGGGTGTCAACATCGGCGCGATACATGCACCGGAAGCGTGGCAACGGGCGCTGGGGCGCGTTTTGCATGCGGTGCGCCAACAGCCAGCGCCGGTGCGCGCCGGGCTCACAGGGCTACTCACCACACTGCTGCCTTGCGGTTGGTTGTATGTGTTTGTCGCAACGGCCGGTGGCACCGGCTCGGTGCGCAGCGCGATGACGGTGATGCTGATTTTTTGGGCGGGGACGGTACCCGCGATGCTCGCAGTCGGATTCGGCGCACAACAATTCTTCGGACCGCTGCGTCGCAAGCTGCCATCAGCCAGCGCGTTCGTTGTGCTGGTGATGGGTTTGCTCGCAATGAGCGGACGACTGTCGATGCAGCGGGACGCGAGTGCCGCGTCGCCGGCAATATCACACGACATGAGCGATATGTCACATGACCGTTGATACGCCCATGAGCGCGACGACTGCTGCACCCCACGCGGAGACGACTGCCGATGTCGCCTGCTCGCACTGCGGACTGTCGGTGCCGTCTGGCTATGTCAACGCAAATACGGCGGAGCAGTTCTGTTGCGCGGGATGTCACACCGCATTTGGCATTCTGCATGCCCACGGCCTCGATCAGTACTATCGTTTTGCCCAACGTCGCGAGACACCGGTGCATGCAACGGGGCGCAAGTACGAAGAGTTCGACCATCCGTCATTTGCCCGGTTGTACGTGACGACAACGACTGATGGGCTCTCACGGACGGAGCTCTACCTCGAAGGCGTACACTGCTCGTCGTGCGTGTGGCTCGTCGAACGCATGCCGTTGCTTGTACCTGGTGTCGCGCGCGCCGAACTCGATGTGCGTCGCTCACTCGCCGTGGTCGAATGGGATCTCTCCGCAGTACCGCTCTCTGCCATCGCGCAGTCGCTCGACGCACTCGGCTACCCACCGCATCCCTTTCGCGGCGTCGTGCGCGACGCAATGCGCAAACGCGAAGATCGCGCGATGCTTGTACGTATCGGTGTCGCGGGTGCAGTTGCGATCAACGTCATGCCATTGATGCCGCCGCTGTAGAGCGCCAGCGACGCGAGCATGACGTTGATCGCAACTGCACCCGCGACACCGATACGTACAAGCATCGCGCGATCTTCGCGTTTGCGCATTGCGTCGC
>JBKJTE010000062.1:0-12726 GCA_046590495.1 Gemmatimonas sp.
TTTGGCGGGAAAGTGGTGTCGGTGGACGAGGCTGGGGTGGCGCAGCGCAAGGGTGTGAAGGCCGTGGTGAATATCGGTGAAGGCGTAGCCGTGGTAGCCACGCACTACTGGACCGCACGGCAGGGCGCCGATGCCCTCAAGATTCGATGGGATGAAGGCCCCGCCGCGAACCTGAGCACGGACGCGATTTTTGCGACGCTCTCCGCCGCCCGCGGTCGGCCGGGTTTCGTCGTCAAGAAAGCGGGAGACGTGACCGCGGCACTCGCCTCGGGCGCGATTGACGCCGAGTATCGCTGTCAAATGCTCGCGCATGCTACGCTCGAGCCGCAGAACTGCACAGCGATCGTCACCGCGACCGGTGTGGAGGTGTGGGGGAGCGTGCAGTTTCCGCAGGGCGCTCAGGGTACTGCGGCGGCCGTGGCCGGCGTGAAGCCGGAGCAGGTCAAGGTGAATTGCACGTTCATCGGCGGGGGCTTCGGCCGACGGCTGGAGAACGACTACGTGGGGCAGGCGGTCGCGATCGCGAAGGCGGTGCCCAACACGCCGGTCCAGCTGATCTGGAATCGGCCTGACGATATGCGCCACGATTTCTACCGGCCACCGAGCATTCACGTCATGCGTGGTGCTGTGTCGGGCGGAAAGCTCACCGCACTCAGCGCCACCCTCGTTTCCCCATCGATCACGGCGCGGGCGTTCCCGACTTTCGTGAACAATGGCAACGATCCCTTCATGGTCGAAGGGCTCGTCAACCTGACGTACGACGTTCCGAACATCGAACTGCGCACCATCATCGAGGAAGTTGGCGTTCGCGTGGGTTTCTGGCGCTCAGTGAGTAACGCCATCAACGCTTTTGCCGTCGAGAGTTTCGTGGATGAGTTGGCGCTGGCCGCGGGTCGGGACCCGCTCAGTTTCCGGCTCGCACTTCTCTCGAAAATGCCGAGGCAGCAGGCCGTGCTGGAGCGGGCGGCAAAGACTGCGGGCTACACCGCCAAACCAAGTGCGGGGCGCGCGTTCGGGATCGCGTCGATGGAGTGCTACGACACCAATGTGGCGTTGGTCTGCGCGGTGTCCGGGACTGCACAGCGCATCAAGCTGGAGCGGGTGACTGTATGCGCGGATTGCGGAATTGCGGTGCATCCGGATCAGGTGATTGCCCAACTGCAGGGGGGTATCGTCACCGGACTTATCCAGGCGCTGCGGAGCAAGATCACATTCGCGAAGGGTCGTGTGGAGCAGAGCAACTTCAACGATTTCCAGCTTCCGCGTATGAATGAGATTCCACCGGTGCAGGTCGAACTGATCCAGTCCGGCGGGAAGCCGGGCGGTATGGGTGAAGTCGGCGTACCGTTGGTGGCGCCGGCGTTGGCGAACGCCGTTTTCGCGCTGACCGGCAAGCGGATTCGCAGCACGCCACTCGAGGATGGCGGAGTGCGATTCGCGTAGTCTGCCATTGACGAGAGGGGAAAGGCCGCCGCTTACCCGGCGGCCTTTCGTTCTCGCTCTCCACGCTGGCGACGATGTCCCGCCCCCTCTCCAATGCCTCCACCGTATCGCAATCCCAGTGGCGTCGATGTGAGTGCCGCGGGCCTCGCGCGGTGGACCTTCGACCGGCTGCGGCGCCGTCTGCCCCGTCCGCCCTCGGCGCCCCTTCGAGGTGTGTCGCCTGATGTCGCGTATTTGCGCACCAATCGCACCGACACGACGATCACCTGGATTGGCCACTCGTCGCTACTGTTGCAGCTCGCCGGGCGCAACATTCTCATCGACCCGGTGTTCAGCCGGCGCGTCTCTCCAGTCGCATTCGCGGGGCCCCGGCGTCATCAACCGCCAGGGCTTTCGCTCGCGCAGCTGCCGCGCATTGATGTGGTGCTGATTTCGCACAACCACTACGACCATCTGGACCGGCCGTCGGTACGTGGCGTGGCCCGCCAGAGCGGTGGCCCGCCCGCATTTCTGGTCCCGCGGGGTGTCGATTCGTGGTTTGCACGACAGGTACCGCGCGCGACCGTCGGTGGTACGTCATCGGCCGTTGGCGTGGAGTGGCACGACACGCATCGCCTCGACACGCCAACCGGCGATCTGGAGTTGCACTTCCTGCCGGTGCAGCACTGGAGCAGTCGCTCCGCGCTGCGTCGCAACGATACGCCGTGGGGCAGCTGGGCGATCGTGCATCCCTCGTTCCGGTTCTGGTACTCGGGCGATCTCGGTTACTCGGACGATCCGCGTCGCATCGGCGAGCAATTCGGCGGCTTCGATTTCGCCGCGATCGGCATTGGCGCATACGCGCCGCGTTGGTTCATGCGTACGCAGCATGTGAACCCCGAAGAGGCCGTGCAAGTGATGCTCGATGTCGGCGCCGACGCGGCGATCGGCGTGCACTGGGGCACGTTTCCGTTGGCCGACGAATCACTGGATCAGCCGCCGAAGGACCTCGCAGCGGCAGTTGCGGCGCGCGGGCTGGCGCCGGAGCGATTCACTGTGATGCGACACGGAGAGACGAGACAACTGACGCGCCGCGAGGACCGCGTACTGCGGGCGTCCGATATCGGATAGCGGCTATGTGATTGCGGATTTCGCCGTGGCCATCGGCCTCAGCGCGTCCGGATTTCTCGCCAGATACACCAGCAGCGGAGGGCACCCGAACACCAGCGTCGCCGGCCACCACAGTGCCGACCGGCCGCTGGCACGAAGGTCGCGCGCGAGCCAGATCAAGAGGATCACAGTGAACACGCCCATGTCGTTCCACGCCATGAACAGCATGGGATCGGCACGCAACGACGCCCACGCATGCGCCAATCCTGCGGACACGTTGCCGTACGTCTGCATCCAGTTGTAGAACGCCACCTGTTCGTACGCGAGGAAGAGAGCAGCCGCGAGATACAGCAGGAGACGACGCATCATCGGTGAGCGCGGTCAGCGCCGGTGCGTAGCGGTGCAGTCATGGCGCGGTAGGAAATGCCCATCGTTTGTTCCTCGTCTGTTCCTCGTCCTTTCGCAGTCGTGGAGTATAGCGCGCAAAATAGCAGAACTTTCCTCGGTCAGCGGCCGCCGAGTGAGGCGCTCCGAACCGCCAGCGTGCGGATGTAGCGCGCGATGGTCGCGGGCTGCGCGACCCGGATCACCAAAGGCTCCGACTCACCGCGAATTGTCACGCGCAGCGCTCCTCCCTCCACGGTCAGGTGTGCGATCTGCGCCAAGGGCATGTCGTTCATCACTGCGCCCCGGCGAATCAGACGGACGCGCCGCGATGTCAGCACGAGCGATCCCAATTGCGTCAGCGACTCGCCATCACGCCGGGCTGGGAGACTGAGGACGAACTCTTCGCCCACTGGCACCATGACCCGTGCCAGCGTCATCGACACGGCGATCACGTTCCCGCGTTCGGCCGATTGGGCCAGCAGCGCGAGCACGAGAGTTCGAAAGCCCCAGGCCATTGCCACCAGCACGAGTACGAGGACGAGTATTGCAATGCCCAAGACGTCAGAACTCGAAGTTCAATCCGATCGACGGTAGGAGCCCGATCGACGCGTTGTTCTCGGCCTGCCGGGTGCGGGGGTTCCACTGCGGCGCCAGCTTGTTCTGCCGATTCGTGAAGTTCTGCAGATCGAGGAAGGCAATGAACTGCGTGCGACGCATGATGAAGCGTCGATCCACCCGGAGGTCGGCCGCAACGAATGTCCCGACACGCTCAGCGTTGTAGCGCGTGAAGTCCAATGTTCCAGCCAGCGCCCCGCTGTTCACGAAGGGCGTGAACGGCAATCCCGTTGCTGCCCGCAGGCGCGTCGCAACTTCCCACTTCGAATTGGGCCGCCATCCCAACACGCCATTGGCCGTCACCGGTGAATCGAACGCGCCGCGCGTGGCCGTGCCATTGATTCCGGTGAAGCGCGTGCGATTGAGGCTCGTGCTCAGTTGTCCATAAAACGGCGACGCGCCGAACTTCTTTTGTGCGAAGAGCTCAATGCCGAACGCACTGCCGGTGGCCGTCGATTCGAGCGGCTCGAGTCCAAACGGAATATCGGTGGTCGCATCGTCAAAGCCGTTCGGACTCAGCACGGCTTGTGGACGGAATCGGCGCGCGGGATAGTCGCCATAGCGCTTCCCGTACACCTCGAGTTGCACCTTGACGTCGCTGCCGACGAGCCGAGTCACACCGGCCACAAACTGATCCGCACGAAACGGCTTCAGACGCTCGGCGTTCAGTGGGTCGCCGACCAACCAGATGTAGCTCGGCGCTTGCCAATAGCGGCCGCCCGCCAATGTGAGTGTGGTGACGGGATCCACGCGCAACGACGCACTCACGCGCGGAGAGAATCGCACTGCATTGTCGAGAAATCCGTACCAATCGTTGCGTACACCCACCGAGAGCCGCAGCCGTGGCTTTGCTTGCCACGCCGCTTGCAGATACGTCCCGTTGCGTAACGCGCTGAAGCTGGTGTCGACGCGTAGTGGCTGTTCAGTGCCACGCGCATCACGACGCGTGAAACCGGCCAGCGTGGCATCGTAGCGCAGGTCGCTCGCATACTTGAAGATTGTGCCAGTCTCGATCTCCACGCCGCGCCCCGCGAGCCATGTCACATCGGTGCGCAGCGTGTTCTCGCCTTCCGTGGAATTACTCTCGAGAATCGGCACCAGCAACGAATCCCGCTGCGCCGTCGAGTAACGCGTCCATGTCCGACCCAGCGTGGTTGTCGCGACGCCTCGACTGAGCAGGCGCTTCCATGTGATCCCGCTGAAGTACTGGTCCTGCGCAGGCGCGACGACCTGCGAGTTGGTCACCCGTCCCGAGTCGGTCGAGTTATCGAAGGAGATGGATCCGCGCGCAGCGATCGTGAGAAAACTGAACGCATCGCGCGGTGCCGGTCGCCACACCACCTTGACGGTGGCGTCGGCGTACGAGGGGAGGAAGCTGAATCCGAAGGCCTTGAACAACAGATCGAGATAGCTCTTGCGCACGTTCGCAAAAAACGACGCGTTCTTACCGATCGGGCCTTCGATGACTGCGCCATACTGGGTCGCGGCGACATTGAGTTCGCCGGCGATGCGCTCGCGATTACCCTCGCGCAGTGTGAGCGTGGTCGCTGACGACGTGCGGTCACCGAGGCGCGCGCCGAATCCACCGGCGGAGAGCGCCGCCGACTCGATGAAGCGGATGTTGATCAGCGACACCGGGCCGCCGGTCGAGCCCTGTGTACCGAAGTGATTGATGTTCGGCACTTCGATGTTGTCGACGACGAACAGGTTTTCGAACGGCGCGCCGCCACGCACGACAAGGTCGTTGCGGCCAGCACTGGTCACGCCGACGCCGGGAGCAATCGACACGGCGCGCAACACGTCTTCCTGTGCGCCCGGCTGCCGCCTGACCTCTTCGGCGTCGTACGTTTGCGTTGAGACCGGTGTGGATACGGCCATCTGCGCCGGAAACGCCTCGGGACGCACCGTGACGGCATCGAGCTGTACATCGACGGGACGCAGCACCACCGCGACCTCGGCGGGTTTGGCGGGTGACACTGCGATATTGCCCTTGGTGACCGGGGCAAAGCCAAGACGCCGCACTTCGATCGTCACGATGCCAAGGCGCACGCCGCGCAGCGTGAAGCGTCCGCTCGAATCGGACTGCGTGGCAATCTCTTGCCCCAAGACGCGCACAGTGGCGCCCGCGACGGGCGTTTCCTTGAGCGCTTCGGTCAGTCGCCCGCCAATGGTACCGGTGGAACCAGCGGCGGGAACGCGATCTTGTGCACGCACGGCAGTCGGCAGCAGCACCGTGGCAACGCTGGCCACCAAGACGCTAAACACGAAGATGCCAGCCACGCACAACGGTGTCCCACGCGACCAAGCTTGCACGGTCGCAGGGCGCGCGATGCGCATGAAACGAGCGAACATGAGTATCCGACGTGGGGGTTGCGACGCTGTCAGCGCGCGGGCCAACTCGATGTCGAGCGAACGCTTTACTTGGTCTGAGGTTTCAACCGCACGTCTCCGGCACGTGGACTCACCCGTGGCGCGGCGCTGAGTGACCGATCATTGACCAGTCTCTGCCGCCGGAGGAACAGGCGTTGACAGAGGCCCATCCTGATCGCAGACAAACGTCGCCGTAAAGTGGGCAGGCTCTGTCGTACTCGCGTTTCCTGAGCGTTGATGAATATCAGTCGGCGATTCAAAGAACGTTTCACCGCGATGATAGACGGAGTCCACGCCGCCGCGCACTTGCATCCGCATAGCGCCATCGATCACGAAGACCACCACAGCACAACCATGACGGTGTGGCGTTGAGGTGTCGCCTGGTGCGTATTGAACGTCGACCACTTTGTAGGTGAGATGCGCGCCGTTCATTGTTGGCAACGCGCGATCGAACGCGATGCGGCTACGTGGTGCAGTTGCCGGCTGTGCAATCGCTGCGGCCGATGGATTTGAAATCGCACCGAGCGTCGGAACAACGATTGACGCAGCGGCGATCAAGAGTAGCGAACGCTGTTTCATCACTTCTCCGTGGGGCGAAAGGGAGGTCTATCGTGCGGACCGATGATCTTTGGTGCGAGCGAGAGTCAAGGCGTCGGAGTGATGCACCGCGCCTAGCCGAGCGTCAGGAATTTTTCTGCCACCCAGCGCTGCTCGAGGCCGATGCGACACCAGTCGCCCTGTCGCTCGTAGACAAACAGTTCCTGTTTGCGCGCGAGTGCGGCGAGTTTGTCGAACGTCGGCGCAGGTCCGTTGCGAACATTGAGTGTGTCGGCGTTAACCGTTGCGCGTTCAACGGACTGCGTGAGCTTTGCCGACACCCACTCCTCTTGTGACGAGGAAATTTTGAGCCAACCATCGCGTTCGTTGTGCACGCGCAACACACTGCCGAGTGTGACGGTGTTGATCTTCGGCGCAGTGCCCGCAGGCGCAGCGCGTACGTTCAGTCGGTCGACTTGTACGCAGGCGTAACGCATTCCAGCGGGCGCCGGCGCCGGGACTGCGGCCTCAGCACCACCCATCGTGCGGCGGACGAGCGGGAGGAACGAACGTTGTGCGTTTTCGACGGTGTTTCCACCGAAGAACGCTGTGCCCGGACAAGATTTCGTGTTGCCGCTACCGTCGGTCCGCGCGCCGGTGTCGAGATGAAACCAGTGATGGTACACAACGCGGTCGGTGTTGACGGGAATCGCAAAGCGTTTGCAGATGATCGCTACCATGCCGATGACCGTCGCGCGATGATCTGCAGTCAACGCGTCTCGGCCCTGATCGAAATTGCCGAGGTTTTCGATGCAGAGTGAGTTTTGATTGTTGCCCTTGATGCACGCGGGTGATTGCTCGAGCGAGCGACCGGTCATGATCGTGCCGTCAGGGAAGGTCGTGAAATGCTGACCGATTTCGCCCCATCCGTTGTGTACCACGTGGTACTGCTTCATCCCGGACTGCAGCTCAAAATGATTGCGCCCGTTGAAGCTTCCGTACGACGGCGAGAGCGTATGGTGTTCCTGCAGCATGAGCACGGTGCGTGCGACTTGTTGCGACCTGACCCACCCGTCGAACTCGGCGAGGGTCATCAGAGTGAAGCCGAGTCGTGTTTGCATGAGCGATGATCGCTGGTGAAATGTCGGCCGAGCAAGCGCGCTCTGCCGTCCCAAGCTGGAGCGCTATCGCGTCAACTGAAACAAGCGATCTGCCGACACGGGTTCACCGCCTTTGCGTCGCATGGCGACACGCAAGCGATAAGTGCCCGCCGGCAGTTGGCCGATGTTCTGCGTGATATGTCGCGCGAGGATTGGCATCATGCCGGGAATCGTTTGCGATGCACGACCCGGTTGCGGTTCGGTCCATCGCGCGGCGACGGTGAAGTTGGGGTCGGTCGTGACACGAAATGCCATGCCGATGCGACGCGCTTTGCTGAGTTGGTTGACGCGTTCGATTTGTACAGAGACGTCGACGGTATCGCCTTGGCGGAAGCCGTAGCTTTCCCAGTAGACGCCGATCTGAGTCGGCGATTCGAGACGCGTTGACGGGTGCATGACGTCGAGGATGTTGCTCATCTCCGACTGACTCGCGGCGTCGAGCGCCGCGGGTTCGAATAGCACCGGATCTGAGACAGCGACTGTGCCTGCCCGCATCTCCCGCAACGTTGGGGGTGCAACAATTCCGAAGCGTGAGCGGGCCGACAGTCGTTCAAGTCCCTGTCCACCAATCTCGACGCCGGCGATCGCAGTGCCGCTCGGAATCGGCCCTTGTAGGAGGGTCGTCTGTCCGATGTAGGCCACCTGGGTGTTCACGGTAAATGCAGAATCCGGACGAGGTGAGACCACGAGCGACGCCCTGGCGCGACGACCCTTTCTCTCAGACAGCTCGCGCGACGTGAGTCGGGTTGCGAGCGCGAAGAGCACGCTGTTGTCGCGACGCAGCAGTGCACTCTGTCCTTCCGCGAGTATCGTGATCGTTCCTTGCGCGCGACGAAAGTGTTCGGACGGCCACCACATCGTTGGTTCGATGTCCGGTGGCTCCGTGAGCGTGAAGTCGCTGTCCTGCACCGTGATCGGATCGAGTATCGCCTCCCAGTTGGGGAGCGTCGCGATGCGATCTCTTGAATACTCGGGCGCGGAATACGGTGGAACCATGTACTGAGCAAGCCAGCTGTTGTGCCCATAGTCCACACCGCTGCCGCCGTAGAAGGACTTTGTCGGCCAACCGTAGCGCAGCAACATGTAGCGCACCGCATCGCCACCCATTTCGTCGCGCAGGTTCCAACGCTCGGTTTCCGGCAGTGCGGCGATCAACTCGATGTGGACCACGCGCGCAAAGTGTTCAGCGCGACGCTCGTTCCCGGGTTCGATGTACATCGGATCGGCAAGCCACCAGAGCGCACGGTCGATGCTGTCGCGTGCCGCACACGAAAGCGCGTGATATTTCGGCCGGTCGGGTTTGGGCAACAATGCCTCGATCGAGATCCAATCGCAGCGCACGCTGTCGGGCAACAATGAGACGGCATGCAGAAAGAACGAATCGGCGAGTGCGGGATGGCCGAGATTGTAGTGCGCGAAGCCGCGTAGTTTCGTGCACAGGAGCTCACTCGCGCGACAGTCGTTGGCGACGGCAAGCGCCGCATTGGCTTGTCCCGCGTCTTCACGAAATCTCATACGCTGACCGGCGATCCATTCGTCGGCAGGGTAGAGCACCGCCGCCGAGTCGAGCTTTGCAATCAACGCGAGTCGTGCATCGACGATCTTTTGATAGACCTTGATGTTGAGTCCTGCATCGGGACGCGTTGTTTCGTCGACGCCGATTCCCTGATTGGAGATCCGCCAATCGGGGCAGATCGAAAAGCGGGAGAAGGCACTGGTGACGATGGACGGCGGTGCGCTGTATCGCTCGCGCGAATTCGTGACCCGGGCGCCGCTCGTGTTGCTACCGTCGAGATGACAGTGCGCATTCACCAGGCGACGTTGGTCGGTTGAACCAGGTCGATCGGTCCCGCGGTCAAGTTCACTCTGCAGCCACGCCTTCTTCGAGAGCGTGATGAACAGTTCGGCGGCCTTCCGAAGCGCAACGAGTTCCGAAACGGAATCTGCTCTCGCTGGGGCGAGCAACGCCGATCGCCCGACCGCGGTCGCTTCGCGAGCGAAGTGCGCGGCGCTGAGCGGTAGCATCACAGTGGCGGCAACAACGAGCAATCGGTTCATACGGATTGGCGCAATGGTGAGAGCAATCCCGCGCGCTGTTCAACTGCTACTGCGCGCTACGCTTGGTTCGGAAGAGCGCCCGTCGGTGTCACGCACGGCGATTGAATGATCGGACGTCCATCAGGCGTGCATCCCAACGTACACGGGCGACGCCATCTCGCATCGCCCGTACACGTTCAGCTACTACGGGACACCCTCCCGCAACATCACACCAACATTCGGGTCAGGGCACCGTGAGCTTGATGTTGGCCGCACCAAGCGTCGTCGAAAGCGCCTTCGCCTTCAGGAGAATGGCGTTCGCCTCGATCGTCGCCGCAGCCAGCGCTGCCTTCGCCTCGGCGCCTTGCTTCACCGCCGCCGCACTCGGCGTTTCCCAGACACCAAGCATCGCCGCCTTTGCGGTACCTACGCGCCCCAGTGCATTGGCCTGCGCCGCCGCGGCCAACGCTGCACCGGCAGCACCACCGCCGCCGCCGAATCCTGCGGCGCCCGATGCAGCGGGCACACCAAACTTTACGCGCACTGAGTCGAACTGTGTGCGGAACGCCGTGAATTCGGCTTTGCTCGCGGCCGGGGTGCTGGCGGAGTCCATCTTCGGCGCAAGGCGCGTGATTTCGCCGTAGAGTGCGGTCAACTTGGACGCCACTTCGGTGCCCGCGCGCTGCGCCTCGTGCAGGTCGGTGATGGCGGCGTTGTATTGCACCCGCGCAGCGCCGACGAGTGGCACTTCGGGGTCCATCGTGATGGTGAGCGGCTTCGAGCTCACAACCTTTCCGTCCACGACCAGCGCGACCGTGTACGTGCCGGGCACCACCTGCGCCCCCACATTGGTCTGCGCGCCACCACCAAAGCCGCCACCACCACCACCACCGCCGCCGGGACCACCGGCACCAACTGTGGCACACGGATTCTCAGCGAGGTATCCGATCGGCGGCAACTGCACGGGCAGCCCCGGAATCGGTCCGCGTCCGCCACCAAAACCCGGCGCACCAGCACCGCCGCCGGGACCCGTACCCGCGCCACGACCACCGCCTGCGGCACCGGGTGCAGCAGCGCTGCCCACCGGTGTGATCGGCTTGATTGGCTCGACACGCTGATCCCAACAGACGTTCTGAATGCCGGCGACATTACGCGCGTCGGGAATGGCGAGTTCGCGAACGAGTTTGCCTGCCGTGTTGGTGATGCGAAGCGCGGGTTTGACCGCCGGCTTGGAGAAGTACACCTGCAGCACGGCATCCGTGGGCGGATTTTCGCCAGTGAAGAACTGATGACCCCAGAATTCATCGTTGCGATCGTCCTTGCTCTTCCACTGCAAGGCGGGGCCGGGGGAGAAGAGCGCAGCGTCCGCCTTCTGTGCAGCGGCGAATTCCTGAATCGGCTCGAGGTGATCGAGCACCCAGATCGCGCGACCGTGCGTCGCCACGAGCAGTGCGTTGTCGCGCGGATGAATGGTCAACTCGTCCACGCGCACGTCGGGGAAGTTGGCTTTCAATTTCTTCCACGTCGCGCCGCGATCGAGCGAGAGCATGATGCCGGTCTCAGTGCCAACGTACAGTACGTTCGCGTTACGAGTATCTTCGGTGACGGTGCGGACCACTTCGCCGCGCAACCCGGATGCGATCGACTTGAAGGTCGCGCCGTTGTCGGTCGTTACCCACAGATACGGATCGTAGTCGTTCTGTCGGTAGTTGGTCACCGCGACGTACGCGACATTTGCATCGAACCGTGAAGGCACGACTTTGGAAACGAATGCATGACCGGCGGGAAAACCGGCAAGCCGCGTCGTGATGTTGGTCCACGTCTTGCCGCCATCGATGGTCATCTGCACGGTGCCGTCATCAGTGCCGGCGTACAAGATGCCGGCCTTCTTGGGCGACTCACCAAGTGCGACAATCGTGGGCCACGCCGAGATACCGTCGTTGCGCGAAATGGAAATGTTCGCACCCATCACACCCATCGTGACGATGCTGTCGCGCTTCTCGTTCCTGGTCAGATCGGGGCTGATCGCTTCCCACGAATCACCCCGATCGTTCGATCGAAAGACACGATTAGCAGCGACCAGCAGCACACCGGGATCGCGCGGCGACAACATCAACGGGGTATCCCAATGAAAGCGATAAGTCTCACCCTTGGTCGCGTTGGTGACATTCTGCGGCGTAGGGCGAATGCTCCGTGATTCACCGGTGACAACATTGCGGCGAATCATGTTGCCGTCCTGCGACTCGGTGTAGACGATGCGCGCGTCCTTCAGATCAGGAATCGCGACAAAACCATCACCACCCAGAATCTGATACCAGTCGTAGTTGAAAATGCCGCGACTCATGCGCGACGCACTCGGCCCACACCAGTCATAATTGTCCTGCATACCGCCGCAGATCTTGTACGGCGTTGCCATGTCGTAACTCACATGGTAGAACAGGCCCACCGGCAAATTCGGAATGAACTGCCACGTGTGCGCCATGTCGTACGACGTTGCCAGACCACCATCGTTGCCGATGATCATATGGTCGGTGTTCTTTGGATTAATCCAGATGCCATGGACGTCATCGTGCGTCACAAGCGCAGCATCCGTTTCAAACGTTTTGCCGCCGTCGAGCGAGAGGTGGAGGCCAACGCCTCCCATGTAGATCCGATCGGCATTGAGCGGATCGATACGCAACTGACTGAAATACATCGGGCGCGCGTTCGTGCTGCTCTGCTTCTTCCACGTCGCGCCGCCATCGTCGGAGCGATAGACGCCGGTGATGCCACCACCCTGCGGGGCACCGCGTCCGCCAGCGGGAGCGGCATCGGCTGATTCATCCGTCGGCGCCGCGCCGCGTCCGGCCGCACCGGTCGGACCTTCCACGCTCGCGTAGACGGTCTTTGCATCACCGCGGAATACGTCGACCGCGATGCGGCCGAGTGAGCCGCTGGGGAATCCGGTGCCAGTGATCTTGGTCCAGGTAACACCGGCGTCAGTGCTCTTATACAACGCGCTGCCTGGACCGCCGCCATTCATGCAGCAGGTGGTGCGACGGCGCTGATACATGGACGCGAAGATCACGTTCGGATCGGAGAACGACAT
>JBKJTE010000201.1:0-14479 GCA_046590495.1 Gemmatimonas sp.
TAAGAGTCGTGAACGAAGTGAACTCGTGCGGTATGTCACCACCGCTGATGGCGCGGGAACCCATGCTTCAATCACCGCGCCGCATACCACATCGCGAGATCAATGGCAGCGGCGCGAATACGTCCATCCCGAATCGCGAGGAGCATTCATATGGTGAGTCGTCTGCCAAGTCATCTGCAGGGTCAACGTACTCTCGTTGGCGCGATCGCGCTCGCGACCATGGCACTTGCGGGGTGCAGCAGCAATGACAGCACCTCACCGACTGCGGGGAACCGAGTCAGTCTTGGATTCCAGATTGCCCAATCGACGTCATCGTCGTCGTTGATGTCGTCCTCGGTGGCGTCGAGCGACGTGGCTGCCAATGGCGGCGTGCAGCTGTCCGGCGCGCCAGCGAGTGTGGCGGCGACGGCGGCGGGTCTCACGATCGCCCGTCAGCGCGACACGATCATCGTGACCAAGGCGCAGTTCGTCGTCAGTGATGTTCGGCTCCGGTCGGTCACGGGCGCATGCCTCGACGAGATCACAACCGCCAGCACCAGCAAAAAGAACGATTTCAGCGAGTGTCCTGAGATTCGCATCGGTCCGTTTTTGGTCGATGTTCCCGTCACCGGTGAAGACGGCGCACGTATCGCGGTCGACGTTCCGGCCGGCACGTACGGCAACGTGCGAATGAAGCTGCACAAGGTGGACGCGAGTAACGCGTTGGACCTTGCGTTTCAGCAGCAGAATCCTGACCTGCGTGGTATCAGCGTCCGGATTCTGGGTACGTATAACGGCACGCCGTTCACCTTCGTGACCGATTTGACCACGATGCTCACGGTGCCGTTGGCCAAGCCGCTTGTCGTTGGCGCTGGCGGTGCTGCAGTGACGGTGTCCATCGACATTGGCAGCTGGTTTGTGAGCGCGGCGGGCGGCTTGTATTCGCCAGCGTTGGCCAATACCCCAGGTGCCATTCGCGGCGTTGTGCGCACGAATATCGAGCGCGCATTCCGTGCATTCCGCGATCAAAATCTCGACGGGCGAGAAGACTGATGCGTCCCCTCGCCCGTCGGTGGCCTTCAACGTCGATGCCCTTACGACTTGCTGAGCAGACTGCGCAACACGTACGGGAGAATCCCACCGTTCTTGTAGTACTGGAGTTCTTCCGGCGTATCGATGCGACAACGTGCGCTGAACTGCTTGGTGCCGCCATCGGTGGCCGTTGCGACGACCGTCAACGCTTCACGTGGGCGTAGTGCATCGGTCAGTCCAACGATTTCGTAAGTCTCGAAACCCGTCAGTCCTAGCGATTGGCGGGTTTCGCCGTTGGTGAATTCGAGCGGCAACACGCCCATGCCGACAAGATTCGAACGGTGAATGCGCTCGAAGCTTTCAGCAATCACGGCACGCACGCCGAGCAGCGCCGTTCCCTTGGCCGCCCAGTCGCGCGATGAGCCAGTGCCGTACTCCTTGCCGGCGATGACGATCTGCGGAACACCAGCACCCTGACGCGCCATCGAGACATCGTAGATCGCCTCTGGTGCGGCGCCGGGCGCAGTCGCTGTCCACCACCCTTCCTTGCCACCGGTCAGTTCGTTCTTGAGCCGGATGTTGGCGAAGGTGCCGCGCATCATCACCTCATGATTGCCACGACGCGCACCGTACGAATTGAAATCCTTCTTGTCGACGCCGAGCGACTTGAGCCACAGCCCTGCTGGCGACGCAGCCGCGATGGAACCGGCAGGCGAGATGTGATCGGTCGTAATCGAGTCGCCGAACATCCCGAGCACTTTCGCACCGCTGATCGCCCGCACACCCGGCGGGGTCATCGTCATGCCGTCGAAATACGGCGGATTCTTGACGTACGTGCTGTCGCTGTTCCACGCGTACTGATCGCCGAGCGGCGCCGGAATACCCTGCCAGTGTGCATCGCCGGCAAAGACGTTCGCGTACTGCGTGGTGAACTGTTCGCGCTTCACGCTGGAGAGAATCGTGTCTTCCACTTCCTGCGCGGTGGGCCAGATATCGCGCAGAAAGACCGGACCATCGGTGCCGACGCCAAGTGGTTCCGTCGCCATGTCGATGTCCATGCGACCAGCGAGTGCATAGGCAACGACGAGCGGTGGAGACGCGAGATAGTTGAAGCGCGTCTGCGGATTGACTCGGCCTTCGAAGTTGCGATTGCCTGAAAGGACCGCAGCGACATTGAGATTTCCGTTCTCGATCGCTTCGCTGATCACGGCAGGAAGTGGACCGGAGTTGCCGATGCAGGTGGTGCAACCATAGCCGACAACGTTGAAGCCCAACGCATCCAGCGAGTCCATCAGACCCGCTTTGTTGAAGTAGTCGGTGGCCACCTTGGAACCGGGAGCCAGCGATGTCTTCACCCACGGCTTGGTTTGCAGCCCACGGGCCACGGCCTTCTGCGCCAGAAGTCCCGCCGCAAGCATCACGCTCGGGTTCGAGGTATTGGTGCACGACGTGATCGCTGCGATTACGACATGGCCATGCTTCAGCGTGAACGATTCGTCGCGATAGGCGCACGCCACGCCTTCTTCCGCAATCACCGGTGCGCCTTCGGCCACCATCGTGGCGGCCTGAGAGCCGGCGGGCGCTGGCGCCGTCGCGGGTTTGGTTTGCGCCTGGAGCGCCAACTGCGCGGCCAACGCTTCGCGATACATGCGCTTGCTCTCCGACAGCGGCACGCGGTCCTGCGGACGCTTTGGTCCAGCCAGACTCGGCACCACCGTGCTGAGGTCCAGTTCAAGCGTGTCCGTGAAGACCGGATCGGGCGTTGCGTCGGTGCGGAAAAGTCCCTGCTCCTTCGTGTACGCTTCGACGAGGGCAACCTGTGCGTCGCTGCGACCGGAGAGACGGAGATACTTGAGCGTTTCTGCATCCACAGGAAAGAAGCCCATCGTGGCGCCGTATTCGGGCGCCATGTTCGCAATCGTTGCGCGATCGGCAAGCGCGAGTGACGACAGGCCGGGCCCGTAGAACTCGACGAACTTGCCGACCACCTTTTTCTTGCGAAGCATCTCCGTGCAGGTGAGCACGAGATCGGTCGCCGTCGCGCCTGCGGGCAACTTGCCGTGCAGCTTGAAGCCGATGACCTCGGGGATGAGCATGCTCACCGGCTGACCGAGCATTGCCGCTTCGGCTTCGATGCCCCCGACGCCCCAGCCCAGCACGCCCAGGCCGTTGATCATCGTGGTGTGCGAATCGGTGCCAACGAGCGAGTCGCAGTACGCAAGCGTTTCACCGTCTTGCGACATGGTGAAGACGACCTGACCGAGATACTCGAGATTCACCTGGTGACAGATACCGGTGCCCGGGGGCACGACGCGGAAATTGCGCAGTGCGGTCTGCCCCCACTTCAAGAACTCGTAGCGTTCACCGTTGCGCTCGAACTCGAGATCGGTGTTGAGCAACAGCGCTGCTTCGGTGCCGTATTCGTCAACTTGCACCGAGTGATCGATGACGAGATCGACGGGTTGCAGTGGGTTGATCCGCGTCGGATCGCCGCCGAGTCTGACCATCGCGTCGCGCATGGCCGCGAGATCGACGACGCAGGGAACGCCGGTGAAGTCCTGAAGCAGCACACGCGCGGTGCGGAACGCGATTTCCTTGTCGATCGGCGCCTTTACGTTCCAGTGCGCGAGCGATTCGACGTCTGGCTTCTTGACGAAGGCACCGTCTTCCCCGCGCAACAGGTTTTCGAGAAGAACGCGCAGCGAGAACGGGAGCGTTGCCGCTGTACTTCCCGGAAGCGCATCGAGGGTGGCCAATCGGAAATACGCATACTGACGGTCGCCCACAGTGAGTGTGGCGCGGCTGCCGAACGAATTGGGATGCGACATGGAGAGGACGGGTCCGGCGGACAACGCATCCCGTGGATGGTCGCACGCGTTCGGAACGAAGCCACTCATCGCGCCGTGGGTCTACCTAATTGGAAACCCCGGTACCGACGAGGCTTCCGGAAATATCGGCCGATGTACCGCCCGCCGCCACCGTTTTGACGTGAATGGCATCGACCGGGCAGCAACGGACGAAGGCACCGTCAGCCGGCGAGAACTCATGCCGTCGGGCGAGCGGATACGCCTTGCGCTGCTCGTCGAGGGCCATCATGCCGGGGGCGCGCGCGACGCAGATCGCGCAGCCGGTACAGGCATCGCGGTCGACACTGATCTGCACCTGACGACGCGGAAAAATTCCACCCTCCGCCCGCAGCAGCGCGTCGACATCCTTGAGCGCGTCCTTCGTGCACTCATAGCCCACGCGCAGCAACTCGTCGACGTGCGCGAAGCTGAACCAGCCGATGTGATTGACCGCAGGCCGGACAAGGAGCATCGGTGGCGAGGTCCATCGCTCGAGTGCGTGCTGCTGCTGCTCGTGCATCATCATCGTCGCCGCGCGCATGAAGATCGACGCGAAGCCCTGCGTCGCCACGCCAGTCTCAACCGGTACGTCGGCGATGCCGACGTCGACCGCGATCAGAGCGTCGACACCCATCGCCGCGATCGCGACCGGAAGGTTGTCGGTCGTGCCGCCATCGATGCAGGTGCGACCGCCAACAACCCCCGGGGGAAAGAATCCAGGCAGTGCGCAGGACGCATACACCGCATCACGCACCCGGACGTTCCGTAATCCCGGTCGGCCAAAGACGATCGGCGACGCGCGTTCGATATCGACCGCCGTCACCAGCAACGGCATCGCGAGATCGTCGAAAGTGCCGTCGGCGACCAGCGAGTTGCACAGATTCCGCAGCGGCGATTCGAGATAGATCGACCGCGACAGCATGCGGTCCATCAGCATACCGAGGTGGTTGATCCGAAACAGATCGCGCCGGCGGAACGTGAGTGCGCGTTCGGTGAGGTCGTCGGCCGAGAGACCGGACGCTGCCGCCGCCGCAATCATCGCGCCGATGCTCGATCCGGCATACAAACTTGGGCGTATCCCCGCTTCGGCCAGCGCCTTCAGCGCGCCAATGTGAGCGAGCCCCTTCAACGCCCCGCCGCCGAAGACGACGCCGATACGCGGGGCACGCGTCGGTGTCATGGGCAAAGGTCGCGTGGATTCACGTGCATTCAGATCCTGCTCACGGTGGATGACGAAGTGCCGGGCGAGTGCAGCCCTTCGTACATCGGTTTCTGCGGACGGGGCCGCATCTCCGAGGAAGATGGCGTCAGGGCTGGCTGGCGTCAGCCCCCGTCACTCAGGAGACCGGGTAATCGGAACGCGTGGTGAATGAACGCGGCTCGGAGGCACGAACCCACGCATCACGCAATGAACGCAGGCAACGCGCAGGGCCGATGAAGTCACGCTGGTCGATGCTGGTTTGGCACCACGCGTACAGCGAGTCAAAGCTGCGCGCTTCCGGTGTATCGAGCTCCAACGCGGTCCGCAGCACGCCGATCGCGTGCCGCGCGGATCTGTGATCAAACGACTCGCACGCATGGATGGCCTTGTCGTATGCGCGCAGAATCCGATCGAGCGGATCAACGGTCGGGCGTCCAAAAGCAATCGCAGGTTGACTCGAAGCAGGCGTCGGAAAGGCAGGCACGCAGAATTCCAGGGTGTGGGACGCAGTTTGTGCAATCGGTCGTGAGTTCGTCGCGTGGTCATCGTGTGGTCATCGCGAACTCGTCGTGAACTCGTCGCTCTGCCTGTTCTTCGGCCGGGGTGCCAACGTTCTTGAACGAAACGCGCTTTTCGTTCTCGGGACGTGCCGGTTCGTGCCCTTCACGGAACGTTGCCAAGGGATTGCGGGCGTGCCCCCGCGCGCGAACCATCACAACCGTGGCTCGCCTCAACACGCTCAGCGACTCAGGCAACGACTGCAGCCGCACGATTGCGCCACACACCGCCGTCGGCGCCGCAATGAATTATCGCGCCCAATACACAAAGTGCCGCCCGCTCAGACTGAAGCGGGCGGCACCCAATGACAGCAACTACGCTCTGGCCACCCCCGTCGGCGGACGGAATCGCGCGGCGCGGCAGCCGTCCTCGCTACGACAGAGTCAGTTGCTCAAATATCGATAGAGGCCGAAAATGCCGAGTACCGCGCCACCGAGCAGAATGATCGTACCGGCGTCACCACCAACGATTGCGCCCACAATCATCGCGCCAGCGCCAGTCAGCATCAGCGCCGTGTTTCCCTTGTTGTTGTTGTCAGGAGCAGGCACCGGCGGAGGGGTGACCGAGTCGGCGGAATGGCGGCCGATCGCGACGCCGCGCGGCTGCGTTGCCAACGGCGCGCTGGTCGCACCGACGGCACGAGGTGCCTCGGTCGCACTGACCGGTGTGGTGACGATCACGCTTGGCGCAATCACGGTGGGGGCGATCAAGCTCTGCGTGGTCACGGCGGCCTGCGAGGAATCTGCCGTCTGGGCGTCGCTGCGGGCCGGCATGGCGAGAACGCTCGCGAAAAGGAACGCGGCACTCCAACGTGCGGTGTCATTCAGGCGCATCGTGCACTCCGTCTGTTCGGGTGAGTAAACTCCATCAACAGCTACGCAACGATCGTGCCCGGTCGTGTCCTTGTCCACTCTGCCTTCCTTGCCGTGACCATCTCCGATCCGCTGCTTCGCTTTCGCGGTGAGTTCCCCATACTCGGCACCTCCACGTATCTCGTCTCGAATTCCCTGGGCGCGATGCCGGCGAGTGTGTCCGAGCAGTTGCAGACGTACGCGACGCAATGGAAGACGCGCGGTGTGCGCGCCTGGGCCGAAGGGTGGTGGGAGATGCCGATGACGATGGGCTCGCGCATCGCTCCACTGATCGGCGCAGCGCCTGGCGAAGTGGTGATGATTCCGACCGTGACGCAGGCGATGTCGAGCATCCTGACAGCCATCGACTATCCCGCCGAACGCAACGAGATCGTGATGACCGCGCTGGATTTTCCGTCTGTGCGTTATGCGTACGACGCGTTGGGACCGCGTTTGGGCGCGAAGATCGTGGTCGTGCAGAGCGACGATGGAATCAGCATTGAGACGGATCGGGTCATTGCGGCGATCACCGAGCGTACGCGACTCGTCGCGATCTCGCACGTGCTCTTTCGTTCGGCCTACATCCTCGATGCGATGGCAATCTGCGAACATGCGCGCCGCATGGGCGCCGTCGTCGCACTCGATGCGTATCACAGCGTCGGTGTGATTCCGGTTGACGTCCACGCGCTTGGCGTTGATTTCCTTTGCGGTGGTGTGCTCAAGTGGCTGTGTGGTGGACCGGGCGGGTGCTTTCTATATGCGTCGCCCGGCGCGAGTGAACGTTTCGCGCCGGCGTTGACCGGCTGGCAGGCGCACCGCACCCCGTTCGCGTTCGCGGAGAGCATGGAGTACGCAGCAGGGAGTTGGCGTTGGTTGGCCGGCACGCCGACAGTGCCCGCGCTGTTTGCCGGACTTGAAGGACCGCGTCTCGTTGGCGAGGCCGGGTTGCCGGCCATTCGCGAGAAAAGCCAGCGGCAGACGACCTGGCTGCTGGCCCAGGCGGATACGCGTGGATGGCGGGCTCACGCACCGCGCGACGCGGCGCGCCGCGGAGGGACCGTTGCGTTTGACGTGCCGCATGCGGCGGAAGTCGCGCGGGCACTTCTGGCGCAGGATGTCGTGATCGATTTCAGGCCCGGTGCGGGGATTCGCATCGCACCACACTTCTACACGACCGATGCCGAACTCGAGACGTGCGTCTCGGCGATCGATGAAATTCTGGCGAGCGGACGCTGGCAGCAATTTGTCGGTGCGACCCCGACCGTCACCTGATGCCGATGAGCGCCATCGCATCGCCGTTCGGCGCTGACGCATGCGGCGCTGGCGCCAACTGCGACGGATGACCAACTTCCGAAAGATCCTTCTCGCCCCCTGAACGAGAGACGCATGAACGCGCCGACGAGCCACCCGCCCAAAAAACTCCGCAAGCAGTACACCAACACCGCGTATCCGCTGGTCATCCTCAAATTCGAGGATGGGCATGAGATCAAGATTTACCAGAACACGGGCAAGGTTTTCGACGTGTGGGCCGGCGAGACGATCAAGGTTATGGCCGTCTACGATCCGACGTCTAAAGACTGGGAACTCGTCGAGTCCAAAAAGAGCGACACGTTCGACGACCCGACCGGCGCATAGCGCGGCGCATAACGCGGCGCTGCACGCGAGTCCAGACCACCACGACTAGCGCAACGGCGCATCGCATCAGCGGTGCGCCGTTGTCGTTGCGCCGAGGTTTTATGGTCAGTGGTTGCAAGCAAGCCACCGCCGGTATACAATGGCGCTGTGGCTCACGCCGTCCAGTCATTGCGATGCACCGCAGTCGTTGAAGCCGCGCTCCAGCGCGGCGGTGCCGTCGTCGCCCTCGAAAGTTCCGTACTCGCACAAGGGCTTGTTCCGCCGTTCAATCGCGACGCTGCGACGCGCATGATCGGTGCTGTTGAACAGGCCGGTGCGACGCCCGCCGTCACTGCAATCGTCCGCGGTCAACCGACACTCGGCCTCGAAGACGCGGACCTTGAGCGATTCCTGGCGCGCGATGGTGTGCGCAAGGTTTCGGCGCGCGATCTCTCGATGGCGATCGCAGACAGTGCTGACGGTGCGACAACCGTGGCCGGCACACTCGCGCTGTGTGCGCTCAGCGGCATCGAAGTGTTTGCCACCGGCGGTATCGGCGGCGTGCACCGCAACGCGCCGTTCGACGAGTCTGCCGATCTGGTTGAACTCTCACGCACTGCGGTCATCGTTGTCTGCGCGGGCGCTAAATCGATTCTCGATCTCGCCGCCACGCTCGAGCGTCTCGAAACGCTCGGCGTCACGGTGGTGGGCTATCAGACTGATGAACTGCCTGGGTTTTTCACGATTACGACAGGGTTGGCGCTCACCGCCAGAGCTGACAGCGCGGCTCAGATCGCGCGCGCGTGGCAGGCGCATCGCGCGCTCGGACGTCCGGGTGCGATGTTGGTCGTGCAGCCACCACCGTCACATGCTGCGCTCGATCGTGAGTTGGTCGAAGCCGCGACGAGTGCCGCGTTGGCTCATGCCGAGCGAGAGGGAATCAGCGGCGCTGCCGTCACGCCGTTTCTTCTGGCCGACGTGCAGCGTCGTACGAAGGGAGCGTCGGTGCAGGCGAATTTGGCGCTGCTCGAAGCGAATGCGGCCCTGGCCGGCGAGATCGCGGTGGCGCTTGCAGCGCTGCGCGGGTTGCCGGCAATCGAGGCAGCGTCATCTGGCACGTTCCCGGGTATTACCTGAGTGTCGCGCGATTCCATGCACGCGCGGCACGCAGTGGATACGGTCGTCCGGGAGAATTCTTCACCGCCCGCATGGAGGAATCCGCTCGCGCAGACTTGCATCGAAGGTTGTTGAACACGACACGTAGCGCACGGTACTATCCGGTAACCCGCCCGCTCCGGAGGATAGAAACGAGATGTCCACTCCGTTCCTGAGTTCCGAGGAATACGACGAACGCGCCCATGCCCTCTACAACGAGGGGCAGTACGATGAGGCGCTCGATATGCTGCGCGAAGGGTTGACGCTCTACCCGAACGCCGTCGAACTCCATGTTGGCGTTGGCTATGCGCGTCTTGCTCGCGAGGAGTTCGCCTGGGCGCGTCGCAGTTTTGAGGAATCGCTGATACTCGATCCGGAACATGAGGATGCGCTCGCCGGACTCGGCGAAGTGTTGCTCAAGTTCGGACAGGTGGAGCAGGGGATGCACGCGTTCGATCGCACGATCGAACTTGGCTACGAAGACGACATCGATCTCATGTTGCAGATTGGCCGCGCACTTTTTCGCGAAGGGTACGTCGATAACGCACTCGGGTTTTTCGAGCGTGCCGTGGCACAGTCGGTCGATTCATCGGAAGCTGCCGCCTGCGTGGGGTACGCGGAACATCGGCTGGGCCACGATGCGCGGGCGATGGTTGCACTGCAACGCGCACTGACACTCGATCCTGAGTTCGCCGAAGCGCGCGTCTATCTTGCCAACCTTCTCTACGACGCGGGCGAGCTCGACGCGGCGATCGCCGAGTTCGACAAGACCACGCCGGAAGACCATTGGGACGAGCTCGGGATTTGGCGTCTCATGGAGCTCAAGAAGTCGGTGTACCGCTTGAAGGACGACGATCCCGAACTCAAGCCGTGGGAAGCGCGCCTTATCGAACTTACCGGCGATGTCGACTCCATCGATGAGCTGCTGGCTGAAGTGGAGCAGACGGTGGCTGAGCAGGAGAGCGCAGCCGTGATACAGGCGCAGACTCAACTGGAGACTCTTGGCACGCTGCTGACTGGGCTTGCCCAGCAGCAGCAAGCCGAGGCGACAGGGGCCGAAACGATCGCGCCTGAGGGGCCACATCGCGTGCTCATGCGCGACGGCAGTGCGTTTGAAGGAACGTGGGAAGAGATTGTGCAGGCGTTGCGCGATGCGCGGGACGCCGGCCGCCCGCTCGATCAGTACATGGCAACCGAAGCGCGTCGTCACTATGGCGCTACGGGCGCAAGAATCGCAACGCACGCACCTGAGGCATTCATTCGCGGCAGTGCTGATGCCGGCCTGTTGCGCATCATCCGATAACGCGGCCACACGATCGTGCGGCCACGCGATCGCGCGGCCACGCGTCAACAGCTCGTTCGCGGACCTGACGAGCCGTCCATGACCAACCGATGACCAATCCGTGACCGTTCCCGATCAGATGGCCGCTCGCGCCGCGCTTGACGCGGCGCGAGTCGTCTTCGGCCCCATGCTCAGCGATAGCGCCGACGTTGGCGCTTCGCTCAATGCGCGTGCCGCGGCCGCAACAGAGGCCGCCCGGTCTGTTCTGCGCGCAGTCACCGGTCGTGCCGACCTAAGCGGACAGCCGTTGATCGGCGAAGCGCGAAAGCTCGGCCACCTCTCACTCGAGGACGCATATCCCCTCATTGCGTTGCAGGCGTGGACTGAACGCGCACGTGACGACACGGAGTCAGAGAGGGGCGCGCGGCTGATGCAGGAGCGCACGGTCGCCACGGACGCATTGCGCTCGCTTGAGCATGCGGTGCGCGCGCTTGAGAACGCGCCACTCGTGCAGAGCGCAACGAGTTCGTTCGCACCGGGCCATGGTTCGTCGAATGCGTACAGTCCGCGGCCGGTCGTAGCGCCGCCGCCAGGCGAAGGCGCGTCGAGAACGGCACCACCGTTCGATCAGCTGCGCGACGTGCGCATGCTTCAGGAGATTGACGCGCCGCGTTCGCGTCGGGCTTTTGTTCGCTCGACGGGTTTCATCATCACGGTGGTCGCGGTGTTGTTGCTGGGCGGGGTCGGCGGGTGGTATGCGTACAATCAGCGCGCCGACTCGCACGACTTTCAGGACGGTGTCGCGGCGTATCAGCGCGGTGCGGGTGAAGTCGCGCGGATCGCGTTTGCAAAGGCCGCGCGCAGTACGCCCAGCGACGAGCGTCCGCTTGTATTTCTTGGACGGTTGGCGCGCGAGGACGGGAACCTGCCGAGCGCGCGCCGGTTTCTTGATGCGGCAGTTCGTGTCGCGCCGCAGAGTGCGATGGCCAACCGTGAATTGGCATCAGTACTACTCGCCGACGGCAATCCTGAAGTGGCGCGTCGATTCTATGTGCGCGCACTGCAGCTCGATCCCAACGACCGGCTGGCGCAGGGATTCCTTGGCTGCGCACTCTTTCGACTCGGTCGGCCGGAGGAGGCGGCACGGTGGACCGATCGCGCAGGGCCGGGCGACTGGATGCCATGTGTGAACGCTCCGGCGCCGACAGCCACACCCACCACACCTTCTGCCGCCCTGCGCCGATGACACGCTCCGCGACTGCAGCGACGCGCGATGCGTTGGCGTTGCACTTTGACACGATACGCGAAGTACTTCCGAACGGTTTGACACTGCTCATTCGGCGCGATCGTTCTGCGCCAGTCGTCGCCATCGTGACGTACGTGAAGGCCGGATATTTTGACGAGACCGATGACGTCGTCGGAATCGCGCACGTGCTCGAGCACATGTTTTTCAAGGGGACGCCAACGCGTGGGGTCGGTCAAATCGCGCGCGAAACGAAAGCGAATGGCGGCTACCTGAATGCGCACACGATCTACGATCACACCAGCTACTACACGGTGCTGCCGTCGTCTGCCTTTCTGCAGGGGCTCGAGATTCAATTCGATGCGTTCGCACGCTCCATCATCGATGCGGACGAACTCGCACGTGAACTCGAGGTGATCATTCAGGAAGCGAAGCGCAAGCGCGATTCAGCGCATGCGGTCGCGATTGAGTCGCTGTACGCGCTGCTGCACGATCAGCATCGAATCCGTCGCTGGCGTATTGGTGACGAAACCGAACTGCGCACGCTCACCCGCGATCAACTGCTCGCCTTCTATCGCTACTGGTATCGTCCGTCCAACACAATTCTTTCGATTGTCGGTGACATCGATCCGGAAACCGTGCGACGTGAAGTGATGGCCCGTCATGGTGCGATGGACGCCTGCGCGCCCGAACGTGCGCGTGGGCCGAAAGAGAGTACACTGCCCGGTTTTCGCATGCGCGATTGGAGTGGAGATATCGCGCAGCAGCAGCTGGCGTTCGGCTGGCGCGCGCCCGACATCACACACCCGGACAGTGCGGCGCTCGATCTTGCCGGCATCGCGCTTGGTACGGGTCGCGCTTCGCGGCTGTATCGGGCGATACGCGAACGTCAGCTGGCATCGTCGGTGTCGGCCTGGAACTACACGACCGGCGACGTTGGTGTATTTGTGACGGGCGCGGAGGCTCCGCCAGCGCACGCAGTCGAAGCGACTGTGCAGCTTTGGCGCGAAGTACAGGCCGCGCGTACAACGGGCTTTCGTGTGAGTGAAGTCGTCCGAGCGCAGCGTATCACCGAAGCGCGCTGGTTGCGCCGCCTCGAGTCGATGGATGGTCAGGCATCGTATCTCGCGTCGTGGGAAGCGGACGGGGGACTCGACTTCGCTACCGACTACTACGAGCGGTTGATGGCGATGCGTCCGGAGATGATGCGTGATGCGATGCAACGGCATCTCGATCCGGCGCAGGTGTCGATCGTTTCGTATCGGCCGACTGGAAGCGGTGCCCTCGCCACGGACGCCGATGGACTGCGAGCACTGTTGCGTGAGGTCGAGGGCGCAGGTAGCAGTGTGTTGGCGTCGCCCGATGTTCCGTCGCCAACTTCGGTTGCCGCGATTGAACGGTCGAATCTGCGCATCGATCCTGTCGCCGAACGACTGAGCCACGGCGTGCATGTGTATCGCACGCTGCATGGTGTGCCGATCCTGATTCTGCCGCGTCCTGGTGCACCGATTGTGAACATCGGCGTCTATCAGCGCGGCGGCAGCTGTCTTGAGCCAGCGGGACATGAGGGGCTCGCGCGACTCACGGCGCAATCGATGCTCAAAGGGACCATCAATCGCAGCGGCGCGCGGATCGCCGAAGCAACCGAAGAGCTGGGCGGGAGTATCGGTGTGAGTGCAGCACTCGAAAGTCTGGGTTGGTCGCTGTCCGTTCCGACGCGACATCTCGCCGTCGCCGCAGAGCTGCTCGCGGATGTCATCCAGCACCCGACGTTTCCGCCTGAGGGTGTTGAGACTGAGCGTGCGCTGGCGCAGGCCGAAGTGAAGCGCATGCGCGACGACATGTATCGCTGGCCGATGCGGCTCGCGACGTCTGCCGCGTACGCTGATCATCCGTACGCCCGCTCGGTCATCGGTTCCGACGCATCGCTTGCCCTCGGCAACGCCGACGCAGCGACGCACTTCCATCGTACACACATCATGAATTGTGCGTCTGCAATTGCGATCGTCGGCGACGTACAACCGGAAGAAGCGGCCGCGTTGATCATTCGCACCTTCGATAAAATCGCATGGCGCGATGACAGTTTGCCCAACGACGTGCAGTGGCCGGATGTCCCACTGGTCGCACAAGACGCGCGAGAGAAGCAGCAGACGGCAATTGCGCTGCTGTACCCCGGCCCCTCGCGCAATGACCCGCGTCGCTTCGCAACGCAGGTGCTCTCGGCCGTAGCGAGTGGGCTCGGTGGGCGCTTCTTTGAGCAGCTTCGCGACAAGCAATCGCTCGCGTACACAGTGATGGCGTTCCCGATCGAGCGGCGCGTATCGGGAAGCTTTGCGGCTTACATCGCCACGTCTCCCGCGCGGGAGGACGAGGCCCGCGCTGGCTTGCTCACCGAGTTCGCGAAACTTCGCGATGCCGCTCCTACGGGAGAGGAACTCGAACGCGCGCGTCGCTATCTCATCGGCACGCACGCGATCTCACAACAGTCCGGAAGCAGCGTGCTCGGCGATCTGGTGGACGCCTGGCTATTTGGCGAAGGACTGCACGAATTGCAGGAGGTCGAGTCGAGCATCGCGGCCGTCACGGATGCCGATGTGCTCGAAGTCGCGCAGCGGTACTTCGATCCGAGCAGGGTCGTGGAAGGGATTGTGCGGGGAACAGGGGCGGGGGATTAGGGGCCGGGGGCTGGGGGTTGAGGACTGGGTACTGGGGACTGGG
>JBKJTE010000207.1:0-11869 GCA_046590495.1 Gemmatimonas sp.
GAGCAGCGGCCGGCGTCCTTCGGGGCGCCGGCCGTTTGCCGTATGCACAGCGCAGTCGACATACTTTGAGATCATGAGACGAACAGGAACTTCAACGCTTCTTGGTGCGCTGACGATCAGCGCGGTTGTTGCTACCGCCTGCGAGAACAGAAACAGCGCCACGAATTCCGCGAATAGCACGAATACTGCCAGCGCGATTCACGATACGGTCGCGAAGGATTCGATGACCAAGGATTCGCTGGCGCGCGTGCGTCAGGACTCGATCAATCGTACGTTGCCCGGATACGTGATCGATTCAATTCTGCCCGTTGAGGAGCAGCTGCGCCGGTTTCGCGCGTCGATTGGCGGCACGCCGGTGACATCGCTGCAACACGGTAGCCCATCACGGGGCGCACTCATCGATCGCTTCATGCGCGCACTGGTCGCCGGCGACTCCGCAGTGCTGCGCGCGATGGTGGTTTCGCCTCGCGAGTTTGCAGATCTCATCTACCCCGAGTCACCAAACGTCAGACCACCGTATCAACAGGATCCGGCGCTGGTGTGGCGCACCATTCAGAACCCGAGCGAGTCCGGCTTCATTCGACTTGTACGGCGCGCCGGTGGCGTACCGGTGAAGTTGAAGAGCTATCGCTGCGATGCGAAGCCCGTGAGCGAGGGTGTCAACCGACTGTGGGGCAACTGCGTGCTCACATTGGTTGGTAAGCAGGGGGACACGTCAACGCATCGTTTTTTCGGTTCGATTCTTGAACGTGGCGGTCGGTTCAAGTTCATGAGCTACAAGAACGAATTCTGAGGGCGAATTCTGATTCACTCGGCCTCGGCGACCGCTGCAGGAAACCACGCAGCGATCGTCGTGCCGACACCGGGTTCGCTCTCGGCTTTCACGCGGCCACCGTGCGCCTCAGCGAGGTGGCGTACGATCGCAAGGCCAAGCCCCGTGCCGCCCGCTTCACGAGCACGCCCCGGATCGGCGCGATAGAAGCGTTCGAAGATGCGCGGCAGATGTTGAGCGTTGATGCCGGCACCTGTGTCGCGCACGCCGAGCCACGTGCCTCCGTCTTCGGAAGACGAAAAGAGTACGACCTCGCCCGTGAGCGTGTGGCGTAACGCATTTTCGGCGAGATTGCTCAAAATCTGACGCGCCGCGGTCGTGTCGCTGTAGACGGTCTGCGCGTCGTCGGCAACTTCAATGCGAAGTGCGACACCTTTTGCCGCGGCCGCGCCCAGCATCGGAGATGCAATTTCGTTCGCGATTGCGGCCACACTGAGTTCACTCGGATTCGGCAGCCAGCCGCCCGATTCGATACGTGAGAGATCGAGCAGATCGTCAACGATGCGCTGCATGCGACGCACGTTACTCGAGACCATGCCGAGGAACTGCTGGCGAAGTGCCGTCGGCAGGTCGTCGTCTTCCATCGTTTCGACAAAACCGCTGATCACCGTCAGTGGTGTGCGCAATTCATGCGAAACGTTGGCCACGAAATCGCGCCGCACCGCTTCGAGTCGACGAAACGGCGTCAGGTCATAGAGCGCGAGGATGGCGCCGCCGGCTGGAAGCGGACGCGCGGTCAGCGACAGCGTGCGATCGTCCACACGCACTTCACCCGGCGATGCATCTGTTCCTGACAACACCGAAGCCAGCGCCTCACGCAGCATGCGATCGCGGGGCAGATAGTCCGCAGGGAAGGGCACGGGCTCCCGGATGCGCAGCAGCTGTCGCGCGGTCTCGTTGATGCGCACGACACGCTGCCGTTCGTCGACGGCGATCACGCCTTCGTTGAGCGACTCGGTGAGCGCGACGAGCAACTCCTCTTCGGCCTTGAGCGCCTGCACGCGCGCGTTCAGCTGCTCGGCCAGACGCCGCAGCGCGTCGGCCAAATCGCCCACTTCGCCTGCGGCAACGAGCGTGGGCCGGCGAGTGAGATCGCCCGAGGCGAGTGCGCGGGCCACGTCACGCAGCTCTTCAATCGGTCGCGCGACCGGACGCGCCAGCACTCGGGCAAAGCCGACGCCCAGTATGAGAACGGCGATGCCGGCGATGACGATGTCGCGTCGGATACGTCCGAGAAATTCATCGCCCGTCACCTGTGTCGTGCTTGTTGCTCCTGCACGCACGCGTTCAGCGACCCGCCGTTCGACCGCAAAGAGGACCGTCGCGACCAGCACAGTGGCGACGACGAACGTGTTGAGTACCAGGCGCTGAGTAAGTCGCACGAACCCGGGTCAGGCGCGCATCTGTCAGACGCCGCGCGGCGCGGCTGCGCGGAGTCGGTAACCGAAACCGCGAACGGTCTCGATCATGTCGCCGGCCGCGCCGAGTTTCGTGCGCAGGCGCTGAATATGCATGTCGACGGTGCGCGTCTGGATATCAGGCGCTGCCTCCCAGACGGTTTCGAGCAGGTGCCCCCGACCTTGGACACGTCCCCGACGTTCTGCGAGTGTGAGCAGCAATTTGAACTCGGTCGGTGTCAGTTCGACCGGTCGATCCTCGACGTTCACGGTCATCGCGGCGCGATCGATCCGCAGTACTCCGATGGCAAAACTCTCGGCGCCCGTGGTTGGCGCTGCACCGGCGCGACGCAGAATTGCGCCCACACGGAGCACGAGCTCCTGCGGGCTGAACGGCTTCGTGAGATAGTCGTCAGCGCCCAGCGAAAGCCCGCGAATGCGATCGGGTTCCTCGCGGCGCGCGGTGAGCATGAGGACCGCGACGTCGCGTGTGGAGTCGTCGGTGCGGAGCTGCTCGAGCACATCGAAGCCGGACATGCCCGGAAGCATCAGGTCGAGCACGATGAGTGCTGGCCGTTCGCGTCGGGCAATGTCGAGCGCATCCTGGCCAGCGGCCGCAGTGGAGATGCGGTAGCCGGTCTTGGCCAGATGGTACGTGACGAGCGCGACGATCTCTGGTTCGTCGTCGACGACGAGAATGCGATCGGCAGTCGGCGGTACGGAAGTCATGCGGAGCTGATGTCGGCGGCAGTGTTGACGTAACCCGGAGTGCGCGCCGCAGTGCGTGCACCCACGCGTCGTTGGATTTTCGCGACGATCATCTCGATGGCGACCAAGTTGCTGCCACCACGCGGGACAATGACATCGGCATAGCGCTTGCTCGGTTCGACGAACTGCAGATGCATCGGTTGCACAGTCGTGAGGTATTGCTCGAGGACCGACTCAAGCGATCGTCCACGCACCGATGTGTCGCGACGGATCCGCCGGATGAGTCGGATATCTGCATCCGCATCGACGAACACCTTCACATCACAGAGGTCGCGCACATTCACATCGGCCAGCAGGAGGATCCCATCGATCACGACCACATCCGCAGGTTCGATGCGCACAGTACGCGCACCACGCGAATGCGTCGCGAATTCGTAGACCGGCATCTCCACTGCTTCACCGCGCGACAGTGCCGCCATGTGCTCCGTCAACAACTCAATGTCAAACGCGTCAGGATGATCCCAGTTGACGGTGTGCAGTTGCGTCAACGTGAGGTGCCGGAAGTCGCGGTAGTACGCATCCATCTCCAGAAAGGCCACCGACGAACCCGGCAACGCCTCGGCGACCTTGCGCGCTACTGTCGACTTGCCAGAACCGGTACCGCCCGCGATTCCGATAATGAGGGGCTTCATGGGCTGACGTCCCGATTCGAGCACGACACGATGAATAGGCTCGCAGTGCGTCGTGTCCGGCTTGCCACGACGGTGTAACGGGTACGTATCGGCCGCCGGGCCGATGAGCAGGGATGAGGGCGGAAGTTGGGCCGGGCGCGGGGGCGGGGCAACAGAGGTTCGGCACAGAAACCAACTCAGTTCCCGGTGGTGGGTTTCAGTTCCCAGTAGCCAGTGGATGCGGAACCCTCCAACTGGACCGCTTGGCTCGCTAGCATTCTCCCATGAAACGATATGGCTGGCGGTTGAGTGTGGCTGCCGCGTGTGCTCTCTGGTCGGGTGTCGTAACCCCAGCGTGGGCGCAGAAGCTTGACCTGGTCGTCGCGGCCACGACCGACGTCCACGGACGCATTCGGGCATGGGACTACTACTCCAATCAGCCCGACCCCAAGCGCAGTCTCGCCAGCGCCGCCACGATCGTCGATTCGCTGAGACGGCTACACCCCAACCGTGTGCTTCTGGTCGACGCGGGCGATCTGCTGCAGGGAAACCCGCTCACGTTTGTCGCCGCCAAGGTCACGCCGCCGCCCGTGCACCCGGTCATCGCCGCGATGAATGTCATGCGCTACGACGCCGCAGTACTCGGCAATCACGAGTTCAATTATGGCGTGCCCGCGCTGAAGGCCGCGATTGCGCAGGCCGGCTTTCCCTTTCTCGCGGCAAATGTGCACGACGGGACCGGCGCGCCGTTCGTGGCGCCACTGACGATCGTTACGCGGAGTGGCGTGCGTATCGGCATCATCGGCGCGACGACGCCGGGCTCGATGGTGTGGGATCGCGACAACATGCGCGCCGCGCGATTGACCGTGAGCGATATCGCGCCCGCCGTTCGTCGCGCGGTGGAAGGCGCGCGTCGCATGAAAGCGGATGTCATTGTCGTCCTACTGCATTCGGGGCTCGACGAAGTGGCGAGCTACGACACCACAGCGACCGGACTGCCGTCGGAGAACGTCGCCGCCCGCGTGGCACGCGAAATCGACGGGATCGATCTCGTGGTGTACGGGCACTCGCACAAGGAATTGATCGATTCGACGATCAACGGCGCGCTGTTGATGCAGCCGCGCAACTGGGCCGCGACAGTCGCCGTTGCCACGTTGTCGCTCGAACACGCCAAGGGTCGCTGGCGCGTCGTTGCGCATCGCGGTCAGTCGGTGCGTACGGAGGGATACAAGGAATCGCGTGACGTGCTTGCCGCGAGTGAAAGTTCGCATCGCGCAACGGTTGCCTGGGCGACTGCACCTGCCGGGCGCACCAACGTCGTGTGGCGCGGCGACAGCGCGCGCGTGTCCGATCAGCCGATCGCCGATCTGGTGAACGAAGTGATGCGACGCGAGACTGGCGCTGACCTCTCGGCGACCGCTGTCTTTTCGCTCGACGCGAAGCTCGACACGGGCGCAATCACACTCGCACAACTTTCGCGGATCTATCCATACGACAACACGCTGCGCGCCGTACGCATCACGGGCGCGCAACTTCGTGCATTTCTCGAACATTCAAGTCGCTACTATCGAACACTCAACGTCGACGGTACGGCGCCCGGCGGCGTGTTGATCGACTCCACGGTCCCCGGCTTCAACTTCGACATCGTTTCGGGTGCCGATTACACGATCGATCTCACCAAGCCACTCGGCACGCGTATCACGCGACTTGAATTCCGCGGACGGGCCGTACAATCGGGTGACAGCTTCACACTCGCGCTCAACAACTATCGGCAGGGCGGTGGTGGCGGCTACAGCATGCTCGCCGGTGCGCCGGTCGTGTACGAAAAAGATGTCGACATCCGTCAACTGCTAATCGACGAAGTGAAGCGAGAAAACCAACGCGCTGGCTCACTCGATCCCGTGCGCTACGCGACGCCCAACTGGCGCATCGAACCCGCGGCTGCCGTCGCGCAGGCGTTCGCCGAACAGACGCGCGGACGCGCTGGTGAAGCGGCCGGTGGTGAAGCGACGCGCCCACCCGCCAACCGACCGCCGCCTTCCAGTACGACGTCATCGACCGCCAATTCTGCTACCATGTCGCAGTCGGCCGCGTCGACGATTGCCGTGCCAAAATCGGGGGCACCACCGGCGGGGCAGCGCACGCTGCGTGTGATCGCAATGAGCGACTTTCACGCGGCGCTGCGCACCCGCCCTGACGACTCCGGCCGACTACTCGGCGGCGCACGCGCACTCTCGGCGGCAATCAACCGCGCCGAACGCGAGTGTACGGGCAACTGTTTGAGCGTCGTTGTCGACGCGGGCGATTTGTTTACGGGAACGCCTGCGTCAGACTGGGATGCCGGGCGCCCGACAGTCGCCGTGGTAAATCGGTTGCACCTCGCCGCAGGCGCGTTGGGTAACCACGAGTTCGACTTCGGACAGGACACGCTGCGTGCGCGCCGAGCGGAGCTGCGCTACGCGATCCTTGGTGTGAATGTGCGAGACGCGAGTGGCAAGATGCCGTCGTATGTGCGTGCCGACACGATCGTCACGCGCGGCAGTGTTCGTATCGGCATTGTTGGCGCAGCGGGGCAGCAAACTCGCCAAGCTGCGAAAGCGCGTACTATCCGCGGCCTCACATTTCTCGATCCTGCCCCGCTGATCAGTGAGCGTGTGCGCGCACTGCGCGCGGCCGGCGCGCAGGTCGTGATCGGTGTCATTCACGATGGAGCACGCTGCGATCGCGATCAGCCCACAGTATGTCGCGGTGGTGGGCTCACGGTCGCCGGCAACCTCACCGATCGACCGGACCTGTTGGTGATGGGCCACGCGCATGTCAACATCGCAATGCGCGTGAACGACATGCCTGTCGTTGAGACGAACTCCAGTGGCCGAGCGATCGCTGTGGTCGACATCCCACTCGATGGCGGGGTTGCAACGACAGGGATTCGCGAAGTATTTGGCGATTCAACCGTCGGTATGGACCCGGCCGTCGACTCGATCGTGACCGCTGCCGTCGAGAAGGTGCGCAAACGCATGGAACGTCCCGTCGCGACGATCGCCGAGCCTATGCCGCGACGCGGCCGTCAGTATGCACTCGGCAATCTGGTCACGGATGCGGCGCGCGTATTGGGCAAGGGCGATATCAGCGTCTGGAACAGCGATGGCATCCGCGCAGACCTGGTTGCGGGACCGCTCAACTACGGCGGCGTGCACGAGATCTCGCCGTTCGGGAACTCCCTGGTTCGGCTCCGCATGACCGGCGCGAATGTTTCCCGGTATCTTGAACGTTGGTTGCTTTCCGGCAGCCCCACCGCGCACGTGAGTGGCGTGACGGTGGACTACGACTCGACCGCCGCGGCGGGGCAGCGCGTCAAACGCGTGACTTTGCTCAAGGGCGGGACGCTCGACCTGAAGCATGTCTACACCGTATTGATCAACGACTACATGCTTGACGAGCCCGACGGCGCACCGTATCGCACGATGCTTTCGTACGAAGTGCTGGCACTTCGCGACATCGACTCGCTGGCGCGCTATCTCACGTCATTGCAGCAGCCGGTACATAGTTCGTCCGAAGCGCGGATTCGTCCTGCTTCTGCAACGACAGCGCACTAAACCATATGGGCACAACCCGATGATTGATGATGGCATGTTGCGGGTCTACGTGAACGAGCGCGGGGTCTCGGTGCCCGCGGGCGCAGCGGCAATCGATGCCGTGCGCGCGCTCTTCCCCGAGCAGGCAGACGACATCGATGCGGGTCGTTCACGCGTCACCGACAGTCGGGGACTGCCGATCGGTGCCGATACGCCATTGCACGGCGGCGCAATTTTTCGTGTGCTGCCTGTGCGCGAACGACTGGAGGCGGCAGAATGAGCTCGACGGCCGTCACGATCTCGCCGGTCTTTGCGGAACTGGTCCAGCGTCTTCCCAAGGCCGAGCTGCACTGTCATCTCGACGGTTCGTTGCGCCCCGCGACGTTGCACGCACTTTCCGTCGCACAGGGAATCACGCTGCCGGTGAGCACGCCGGATCAATTGCGCGACTGGATGCGCGTCGACGATGCGCGCGACCTTGCCGACTATCTCGCGCGTTTCGACGTTACGCTGGCCGTAATGCAGGATGCGGCGTCGCTCGAGCGGATTGCGCACGAGCTGGTGCTCGACGCTGCGCTCGATGGGGTGCGCTACATCGAGGTGCGCTTCTGTCCGGCGTTGAATACACGTGCTGGTCTCGCCGCTGATGATGTCGTGCGCGCCGTGTTGCGCGGACTCGCGCGCGGTCAACGCGAAACCGGTACCGTCGCGCGCGTGATCATCTGCGCACTGCGCAGTTTTCCTGCGCCGCACTCGATGGAGATGGCGGAGCTTGCCGTCGCGTTCAAAGGCAGCGGCGTGGTCGCGTTCGATCTCGCTGGCGGCGAAGCGGGCAACCCGGCCGCCCTCCACGGCCCGGCGTTCGACTTTGCGCGCCAACACGATCTGGCGGTCACGGTGCACGCCGGCGAAGGCGACGGGGCCCAATCCATTCGCGAGGCAATCGTTCGCTGCGGTGCTGATCGCATCGGACACGGTACGCGCCTGTTCGAAGACGCTTCGCTCGAAGCGTACGTCGTCGACCGACAGATTCCGCTCGAAGTGTGCCCGACGAGCAACGTGCAAACCCGCGTCTCGTCAACGTTCATCGAGCACAAACTCGCGCGCTATCTCGGCCTCGGCGCTGTCGTCACGATCAACACCGACAATCGACTCATGAGCGGTGTATCGCTCACGGACGAATATCTGCAGTGCGCCGAACACCTGAAGTACGATCTCGAAACACTGGCGAAGCTTTCGCTTGCCGCATTCGATTCGGCCTTCTTGCCGCTCGCTGAACGCCGCAAACTTCGCGACGGAGTAGCGCGCGAGATTGCACAGTTGCTCGCCGATGCTAAATCGCTCCCACTCCACGCCACGGAGTCCTGATGTCGGGTGCTTTCACCACTACCAGCTTCGAAGCACGCGCGGCAACGATGGGGAACGCGCAGGCGAAGGCGGCAGCGCAATACATCCAGCATCGCGTCGGCAATCTCACGGGGACGCCCATGCTGACGCCCGTCTGCGGCATCGTGCTCGGTTCGGGACTTGGCGGACTCGCCGATCGCATCGACGACGCGATTCGGATTCCGTTCTCGCACGTACCGGGTTTTCCCACGGCGACAGTTGCGGGACACGCAGGACAGTTGATCGTCGGCACACTTGGTGGCAGACCGATCGTCGCACTCGCTGGCCGCTTCCACATGTACGAAGGGCACGACGCGGCACTTGCTGCATTCCCGGTGCGTGTGCTGCACGCACTCGGCGCGCGCGTCTACTTCGCCTCGAATGCCGCGGGTGGCGTGCGCCGCACGTTTTCGCCCGGCGATCTGATGGTCATCGCGGACCATTTGAATCTCATGTATCGCAATCCGCTCGCCGGCCCGGTTGAAGCTGGCGACGAACGGTTCCCCGATATGTCGGAGCCCTACGATCGCTCGCTGCGCACGCAATTGCATGACGCGGCGCGCGCGGGCGGGCTCACGTTGCAGGACGGCGTGTACTGCGGGCTACTCGGACCGACCTACGAAACGCCGGCTGAAGTTCGCATGCTCGAAAAACTGGGCGTCGACGCGGTTGGCATGAGCACGGTTCCCGAAGTCATCGTGGCGCGCGCGCTTGGCATGCGAGTCGCCGCTGTTTCATGCATCACCAACAAAGCCGCGGGACTGACGCTCGCGCCGCTCGATCACAGCGAAGTGATGGACGTCGGGCGCTCGGTCGCCGCGAAGTTTGAGGGGTTGATCACCGAATTCGTGAGACGGCTGCCGTAACGTCTAGCGTTTTGAAGGCGGTGATTTGGGCAGCGTTGCGAGGCGCGCCTTGAATCGCTGAAACGCCTGCGTGTCTCTGGTCAGCGTGCGCAAAATGGCGGGGTTGATTTTGGCGATCTCCGCTTCCGTCGATGCAACGCGATCCTCTTCCATCGGGTGGGACGAGAACCACGCGTTGATGCCGCCCGGATTCGTTTTGCGCTCACCAAGCAGGGTGCGAAACATGGCCGGCATCCCGCGCGGGTCGATGCCGGCACGTGTCACATACTTCACGCCGTACGCGTCCGCCTCGGATTCATCGTTGCGACTGAACTTCGCAAAGAGTGCACCGCCGCCGTACTGGATCGCCGCGTTGCCGGCGCCACTGTTGCAGAACGACGGAAACGCGACGCACAGTCCCATCGCGCCATACGACGCCTGTTGCCCCTTGGCCATCTGCTTCATGCTGTGTCGCTGCGTGACGTGCGCGATCTCGTGCCCGATCACGCCGGCCAGCTCCGACATATTCGCGGCGCGCTCAATCAGCCCACGATTCACGTAGATGTAGCCACCCGGCACGGCGAAGGCGTTGATGTCAGCCTGATCGACGACACTGAACTTCCACGCCAGATTCCGATTGTCGGAGACGCGAGCGATCGAATCGCCAAGCACGTTGATATAGCGCACGATCTCCGGATCGCGAACGAGGGGGAGTTGTTTGTCGATCTGCGCGGAGTAGTTGGCGCCGAGTTCCAGTTCCTTTTGCGTTGACGCAACGCAGGCCGAGGAGGCGAGCAGCGTCAGCGCGAGGGTAAGGCGGCGGACCGGCGCATGTGAAATCCGCATCGCGTTGGTCGTATTCCGTCGCATATTCAACGTCAGCTTCAGATTCATCGTCGGACTCGTGTGAACGTGCATTGTCAGTCCCCTTCAGGTGTTCACCAAACTGTTGATCGGTCGGTTGACCGACCGGTAGACCAACCTGCTCATCATCGCCCGCAATCGCCGTGAAGCTACTCACCCTTGCACGAGACCTGCAGCGCCGCAAAGCACGTGACCGCCATCAACGGTTCGTCGCCGAAGGCGTCCGCACTGTCGAGGTGTTGCTCGACTCGCCACTGACGATCGTTGGCATCATGGTGACCGCCGATCTCGAGTCGGATGTTCGCGGGGCCGCGCTGTTGGCTACCGCTGTGCAAAAAGGGGTCCCGGTCCACGAAGTCTCCGACAAGGATCTCGAGAGCGCCGCCGACACCGACACGCCTCAGGGGGTACTGGCCGTCGCCGAAATCCCGTCCCGCACCCTTGATACCCCGCCGGAGACCGGGCGATTCCTGCTCCTCGACGCGCTGCAGGACCCCGGAAATGTCGGTACCGTGGTGCGAACGGCCGCGGCGCTGGGCGTGACGGCCACCATCGCCTTGCCGGGAACCGTTGACCTCTGGAACGCCAAAGTCGTCCGTAGCACGATGGGCGCGCTGTTCACACATCCGGCGATGCCCGCTACCTGGGAGTCCGTGGACGCGTGGCTTGCGTCACACGCGATTCCGCTCTGGGTGGCGGACCGTGACGGAGTAGCGCTGGACGGAGGTCTTCTGATGCCTCCGCGTCTGGCGCTCGCGGTCAGCAACGAGGGTGCGGGGCTTTCGGCGCATGTCGCTGAACGAGCCGCTTATCGGGTTGCGATCCGGATGAGTGCGGGCGTGGAGTCGCTCAATGTCGCGGTGGCGACTGGGATTCTCCTTCACGCGCTTCGTGCAACCTGATCCCAGACTTCTGCAGGCTGTTTGCCATTGTCCGTCTCCAACTCGATCCGATGCCGCCACTCACCGCCGAATTGACTGCTCTGGTCTTCGCCACCGTCTTCATTCTCGGTGCGTCGATGGGCTCGTTCCTGAATGTCTGCATCTCCCGTTGGCCGGCAGAGCTGAGCGTGGTCAGTCCGCGCTCGCGTTGCCCGCGGTGCGAACGTCCGATCGCCTGGCACGAAAACATTCCGGTATTGAGCTGGTTGATGCTGCGCGGAAAGTGTCGTGGATGTCAGCTCCCGATTTCCATGCAGTATCCCGCTGTTGAACTGCTCGTTGCACTCGGCTGGGTCGGCAGCGTGCTGCACTTCGGGGTGACGTACGAAGCGCTGCGCGTCGCGGTGTTCGGTACGATCCTCTTCGGTATCGCGGTCACTGACGCGAAACACTATCTCATTCCCGATGGCTTCACACTGTCTGGATTGGTGCTGGTGTTCGCCGCCGCGATCGGTGGACTGTTCATCAACGAGACGTCGCTCTTTGCCACGCCGTGGGCCGCGTTTCTTGGCGCGTGCGTGGGAGCCGGTGCGATCACCATCATCGGCTGGTTGGCCGAAGTTGCGATGAAGCGCGAAGCCATGGGATTTGGCGACACCACACTGATGGCCGTTGTCGGCGCGGCCTTGGGCCCTGAGCGCGCGCTGCTG
>JBKJTE010000264.1:0-15994 GCA_046590495.1 Gemmatimonas sp.
ACCGTATCAATCGACTCGGCGTACACGATCTTCACACCATTCGCGAACAGGTAGTAGTCACCCATGCGCTCGAAGATGTGACTCAGCGGCAGAAAGCTGAGCGCCGAATCCTTCGGACCGACCGACATCGAGTTTACGGTCGCCACGCAATTCGAATGCAGGTTGTCCTGTGTCAGCATCACGCCTTTCGGATTGCCGGTCGTACCCGACGTATAAATCAACGTGATCAACTGATCGGGACTCACGGCCAACGCATCGCGCTTGAATTGCTCCGCGCGTGCAGGCGTGTCGTCCTGCGCACCAAGCGCTTCGATATCCGCGAGTGTGAGATCGCACCCGTCGCCCTTGGTCGCGGCAAAACCGATGATCCACTGCAACGCCGGCGCATTGCTGCGTACCGACGCAATCTTTTGCGCCTGCGCGGGCGTTGACACAAAAATTGCGCGCGCACCGGAGTCGTTCAGCAGATACGGGATCTGTTCCGCGGGCAACGTCGGATAGATCGGCACGTCCGTCACCGACGAACACAGGCATGCATAGTCGGCGATCACCCACTCGGGGCGATTTTCTGATAGGATCGCGACACGATCCTGCGGCTGTATGCCGAGTCGCGCGAGGCCGAGTGCCGTGCGACGGACACGCTCGAGGATCGTTTTGTGTGCGATCGGCTCCCAGATGCCACGCACTTTGTACACGAGCGCGTCCGGTCGATCAATCTTTTCAATTGCTTCGAAAAACAGACGGTTGATCGTGCCAGGCTTGGGACGTGGGCCACCAGTGGCGTAGCGCGTCGGAGAAGGGACTGCGCCCAGCGTCACCGCGAGCGAAGGGACTGAAGATGGGGCGACGGTCGTCATCGCTTCCTCCGAGGAGGGCGGGAAGGCAGGCAGGTAGAGCGGAGGCGAACGGCGCTCAGCTGCAAACTGACGCAGCATGCCGACGGCTCGGGAGGATACGGAGAAATTGCCCTCGGGCACCGGATCGCGGGAGTGCCAGCCCCGGCATAGTCGCCGAGGCCAGGCATGGGGGCGATCAGCTGCCGCGTTTGACCGGGAGCGCCATGCGAATGGGCGAGCCCTTCACTGCGACGCCACGATACGAAATAACCGCGCGCACGATCACGGAGTCGATGGCTGTGCCGGTCGGGAATCGCTGTGCACGAATGCGCACCTTCCGTCCGGCCGTGCCACTGCCGTCGGACGTGTCCAACACCGACGCACGCCCGATGTCATCGACGAGATAGACCGCGAGTGTGGTGTCGTTATTCACGTTGGCCGGCGACACCAGCTCGAATCGCACGGGCCATCCGTTGACGGCACTCGGCACCTTGAGCGAATCGATATGACGCACCGAAACCGTGAATGCGACCGATGTGTTCGTCGTGGCCTGCGCGCGCCCGGTGTCGGGCAACGTCGTGGTGAACAGCGCGAAGTTGGCCTGCCCGGCGCGATCGACCGAATCAGGACGCGTGGTCACGATGATTTCACGCAACACCTGCAGCGATGCACCCACGCGCGCCGCGAGACGGGCGGTTCCCTTCGGCACGCGCAATGCCCGCACCACGCCCGAGATCGTGTCGACCGCGAGCGCACTGTCGCGCAACGCATCGGCGTACAGATAGCGCGTTGGCGCGTCGGCAATGATTTCACCGCGCACGTTGCGCACAATCGCGTGGATCCCGGTCACCCGGCCATTGAGATCACGCAGCGTATCGCCAATCACGACGGACGGTGACGGATACGGCGGAAGCTCAATGGCCGCGGGGGAACTCGGACCGGTCCCCACTTCGGCGCAGGCAAACAGCGACGCACCACACACCGCAGCCAGCAACCACACGCGACCAATCTTCGGGAAAGTGCTCACGAAACTGATTACACCGCGCCGCAAATGACGATCCCGGCCATCACGCAAACCGCTCGGCCAGGCGCATTGCCAGGTTGACGTATGCCTGACTCGCCGGATCAGCCGGATTGCGCAACACAACGGGTTGGCCCGCAGCAAACGCGTCTGCTGTGGCCGCAGTACGTGGGACCGGGACGTCGAACACCAGATGACGCGGCAGATGTTCGCGCACGTAGTGCACCACGCGCTCCGTCGCAGGGTTCCCTGCCTCGTACATCGTCAGCAAAATCCCCTCGAGCGTCAGCTCTTCGTTCTCGGAGATCATGTCCTGAATGGCCCGCAGAATCTGCGGCGTGGTCTGCAGCGCCAACGGTTCACACTGCAGCGGCACAACGACATGCTGACTGGCCGCGAGCACACGACGCGTGATTGCACCAAGCCCCGGCGGCGTATCAACGACGACCACATGACAACGCTCGCGCGCGGTCTGCAGCAGCTCGGCGAGCACTGTGCTCTCGCCGATGAGCCGTTGAAAACCTGAGTGGTCAGCCTGCTCGCTGACGCTGCCCGCGAGAATCACACGCAACCAGGGCAATGCGGTGGGCAGAATCACTTCGCGCAGCGATCGCTCGCCGCGCAGATAGTCGTCAAAGCCAACTGTCGCGTGACCACGACGGAGCCCGACGCCGTAGCGCACCGCCCCCTGCGGATCGGCATCGACGAGCAACGTCTTGAGGCCGCGCCGAGCAAACGCAGCGGCGAGATTCACGGCCGTTGTCGTTTTCCCGACTCCACCCTTCTGGCTGACGATCGAAAGCACGCGGCCCACGTCAGTCCTCGGCGGATTGCATGGAGCCATCGTCGCGCGTCACGCTGTCGCTCGCCGTTGTTTCGGCGGGCGTGGCGGACTCGGGCGACAAGTCGCGAAGTCGATCGAGTGTGCGCTGCGCGTGCGCGCGAAAACGCTGTGACGCATCATCGGTTCCAGTGCTGTTGCGCAGAAACGCCTCGAGGTGCATGCCCGCATGCGCGGTGTCGCTGCGCTTGAGCAGCAGGAACGCCAAACCATAGTGCGCGCCAGCAAGATCCGGATCGATCTGCAACGCTTTGCGATAGGCGCGAATCGCTTCTTCCGGTTGCCCCGTCTTCGAGAACGCGATCGCGATATTCTGCAAGACACGCAGATCATCCGGGTGCTCGCGCAGGGCGAGACGATACGACGTCAGCGCACTCGGAAAATCGCCGCGCGCTTCGAGATCGAGCGCTTCAGCGAGATAGTCCGTGGGGCGCGATTCGCGCCCGGACGTACCGCCTGTGAGGCGGCGCCACCAAGTCATGCGCTCGCGTTGGATCGGAGAGAGTAAAGAGAGCGACGCGGACCGCGCAAAGGTATCGGCACGTCACACGCGCAACAAGGCGCGCACGCGTACTGTGCTGGCATCGCACGACGCGCGACGCTACACTCTTCGTCAGCATCGACCGCGGACTCACCACCGGAGCCGACTATGCCCTTACGACCGCCGTACGCACCAGATCTTTCCAAGGGCGTGTTGATCGTCGACTGGCCACTCTTTGGTGAGCTATCGCGCGCACTCGCGCTCAAAGTCGCGCGGAATTGGACGCCGGAAATCGTGGTCGGTATCGCGACGGCGGGCGTCGTTCCCGGTGCGACCGTCGCGGCAATTCTGGACCTGCCGTTCTACTCGATTCTGGTGTCGCGCCGCTACAGTGCCGAACGCGTCCGAGCCACACCGGCGGTCTTTGGCGCGGCACCCACCGAGGTCCGGGGCAAGCGCGCGTTGGTCGTCGACGAAACCTGTGGTTCGGGAGACACGCTGCGGCTCGCGGTCGGCGCGATTATCAACGCCGGCGCGAAGGAAGTGCAGACGGCGGTCTCATTCAAGACCGGTTCCTTCGAGCCTGACTTCCACGGACTCGCGACCGAGGCGAACATCGTCCTGCCCTGGGACCGCGAGATTCTGATTGGCGACGAGCTGCGCCTGAACCCCAAATACGCGGGGATGATTCCAGACTGATAGCTCCTGGGTTCTGCACTCCCCCAGTCCCCAATCCCCAATCCCCAGCAGTTCCCACTACGCCGACGCCGCTGCCCGCTCGTATGGAATCCCGCGCACCATCGCCTCGTGCACGTACCCAAGCACATCGCCGGAGCCGAGCAGGAACCGACAACGGCTGTCGCCGGTCGACCGGCATTCGACTTCCATGACCGCGATCGGCGCGTCTGCCAGACGGCCAAAGAATCCGGAAAAAATCCCGGTGGTGACCAGACATCCGCCGCCGGCCGCATCGGCCTCGCTCCAATGGTCTGAATCGATCGCGACTACGGCATCGCTGAGCGGCGTGATGTCGACCTCGCCCCAGCCCGCGGCCGAAAAGTACTCGCTCACGAGCGCGGCAAAGCGGCTGTCTTCGAGCGACTCGGGTCCGTACTCGCCCCGATAGGACAACCAAGTCGAGAACGCGTCGTACATCGCCGAACCGGCGTGAAATCCCGCGTCTCGCACGGCGTCCGGCGGCACACCGGCGCGTGGGTCGCTGACCGCGCCGTGCAGCGCAGAAAGGAACTCGACCGGCATCGCAACGGTGCGCGTCGTCAGAAAGGGCAGCAAAGAGCTCATGTGTGAATACGACGCTCGCGCAGGGGGGGCGTCACGTCAAGGCGCTGCATCACCTTGGCCCAGGTGCACACGGCGTAACAGTTCGGCTTCGTCGATGACGTCGACACCAAGTTCGATCGCCTTATCCAGCTTGCTCCCGGCTTCGGCGCCAGCCACAACAAACGTCGTCTTTTTCGATACACTGCTCGTCACCCGTCCTCCCGCCGCCTCGACCAGCGCAGTCGCATCGCCTCGCGAAAGGGTCGGCATGCTACCGGTTAGTACGACCGTCGCGCCGGTGAGTGGACCGTCGGCCTGCACCGCGTTGGGCTCGCTCAGATTGACCCCGTGTCGGCGAAGGCGTTCAACGAGCTCGAGCGAGGTCGCGTCGGCGAAATACGATGCCACCGAGGAGGCAATGATGTCACCGATGCCGCGCACCGCGCCCAGCTGCTCGGGCGTCGCGGCAATCAGTGCATCGATGCTGCCGAACTGACGCGCCAGCAGCTGTGCGGCCTGCGCGCCGACATGACGAATGCCCAGACCGAAGAGCAGGCGTGACAACGGCTGTGTCTTTGCCGCGGTGAGTGCGGCCACAAGATTTTCCGCGCTCTTTTTGGCGAACCGTTCGAGTGAGACGAGCTGTTCGACGCTGACATCGAACAGGTCCGAGAAATCGTGAACAAATCCCGCTTCGAGCAGCTGCTGAATGCGCGCGTATGAAAGACCATCGATGTCCATCGCATCCTTCGACGCAAAATGGACGAGGCCTTCCAGCTGCCGACCGGGGCACGCCACGTTTGGACAATAGATCGCGACGTCATCGCCGTACTGCACGGTCTTGGTCTGACAACGCGGACAGAACTCTGGCATCGTCCACGGTCGTTCGCTGCCGTCGCGTTTTTCAGGGACGGGGCCGAGCACGTACGGAATGACATCGCCCGCACGCACAACCTGTACAAAATCGCCGTCGCGCAAATCCTTCTTGGCGATCTGATCAGCGTTGTGCAGCGACGCGAACGTCACCGTTGCGCCGCCCACATCGACGGGGTCTAGCACCGCGAATGGCGTGAGCACACCGGTGCGTCCAACATTCACATCGATTTTGATCAACTTCGTCACCGCCATATCGGGCGCGAACTTTCGCGCAATCGCCCACCGCGGCGTCCGATCGTTGCGCACACCAAGTTCGTCCTGCAAGGCGACCGCGTTCACCTTCACCACGCCACCGTCGATTGCGAAACCCAACTGCGCGCGCGTCTCGTGCTCGACGGTGTGCGCCCATGTCATGACTTCGTCGATCGTCTGACACAACTTGCGATGCGGCGCTGTCGGAATGCCCCAGATCGTCAACAGATCCAACAAGTCCCACTGCGTCGGCGCAACAGAATTCCCATTGGGCAACACGACCGCATAGCCATAGAAATGCAGTGGACGCGCGGCGCTGATTGAAGAATCGAGTTGCCGCAGTGAACCGGCTGCAGAGTTGCGAGGATTCACGAACACCGGTTCGCCTGCCGCAACTCGCGCCTCATTCATCTTCTCGAAATCCGCGTAGGGCAGATACACCTCGCCGCGAATCTCGAGCAAGGGCGGATGTCCCGTGCCGCGCAGTCTGAGCGGAATCCCCTTGATTGTGCGGATATTCGGCGTGACATCTTCCCCGTCAGTGCCATCGCCGCGCGTCGCCCCAGTCACCAGCACGCCATCGCGATACGTCAGCGCAACCGCTGCGCCATCGATCTTCAGCTCGACCGTATAGCCGCTCGTCCTCACCCCATCGCCGACAATCCGCACAATCGAATCTTCAAATGCGCGCAGCTCCTCGTCGTCAAACGCGTTGTCCAGCGACATCATCCTGACGAGATGCGTGTGCGGCTGGAACGCAGCTTGCAATGGAGCTCCAATACGGTGCGTCGGTGAGTCCGGCGTGCGCAGTGTGACGTGCTCTGCCTCTATTGCCTGCAACTCACGGAACAGTTGATCGTATTCGTGGTCTGACAGCGTGGGCCGATCGAGGACGTAATATTCGATCTGGGCTTGGGCCAGCGTGTCGCGAAGTTCGGCGGCACGCGTGGCGATGGGGGCAGGGACGGCGCTCATGACCGGAAAATTAGCGCGCATCGCGCGGGAGGCTGCATGTCAGACTGGGGAAATCGGGACGCCGACGGCACAAAGGGATTCGCACTCGGCATGATCGTCGGGGCGTTGCTCGGCGCAGGCGCGGCGCTGCTGTTGGCACCGGCGAGCGGTGACGAAACCAGACGGGTGCTCCGTCGCAACGCACGCCGACTCTCAGCGCGCGGAAGCAATACGCTCGGTCACGTTGCGGAAGACGCTGAGCGCGCGGCCCGTCAACTCGCTCGTCGTGGTCGCAAGGCGGCAATCCGGGCACGTGACGCAGCCGAAGCACTCATTGACGAAGGACGCCGTCACTCGACTTGGCGCTCCTGAATTGGACAGTTAACGACCCGCTCCGCGGTTAGCGGAGCGCTTTCAGCTCCGATTCGGCGGCCCGCCGATACATCTCGTCGTTCGGGTCCGCCATCGGCGCTTTGAGCGCTAACCGATACTCGGCGCGCGCTTCATCCGGCCGCTTGCTGTCGCGATACACGCGCGCCAGATCGAGACGGTGCACCAGTCGGTTGGGCTCAATCGCTACCGCCTGCTGCATGTACCGCGTGGCGTCAGCCCAACTCGCACTGCCAAAGAGCGATGCGCCAAGAAACGTCTTGGCAAACAATCGCTGAACGCCGCCCAGCCGCATCACCTGCGCATTCCACTCGCCCATCACGTGCGACGCTCCGGCATGGCGCGGCTGCAGCTCGAGCGCGCGTAACGCCTGCACGCGTATTTCGCCGGCGTATTTGACGCGGTCACGCACACCGAGTGTGAGGGCGGTTCGGCCGAGCGCACGCGCGAGATGGAAATGGGCGTCAGCGTCTTTCTCGTTGATTGCGACGGCGCGGCGCGCGTAGTCGGTCGCGCGAGCATTCAGCGACGAACGTCGTGCCTCGTTCGATTCCACTTCGCCGATATCGACCGCTTCGCGTGACGCCTTCCACAGCGCATTGAAATCGCGCGGATCGAGTTTGATGGCCGACTCATAGCGCTCGAGCGCAGCTACGCTGTGCCGGGCCGCACTCTCCTTGTCACCAAGAGCCACCTGTTCAGCGGCTGATTGCGCGTGCGCAGATGTGAATGCCGCCAACAACAGCGACGCGCCGAACGCAGCGCGTATCAACTGTCGTCGGCGTCGGCAAACACTCACAAAACGAGGCGTTGCGTGGACAGGCGTGGTCATTGCTGGCTCCGGCAAGCAGATGCGCATCGCGCGTGGTATGTTGGCTTCACTATGTTGGCACGCAATCTGATCGAGCGAAAGCGCGACCACGGACGCATCAAAAAGTCCGAATGGCACACGCTCATGCAACAGTACGCAGCGGGAGAAGTTCCCGACTACCAGATGGCCGCGCTTGCGATGGCCATTTATTTCAACGGGCTTGATCGCGAAGAGATCGGTGCGCTCACCGATGCCATGCTTAGAAGTGGCGCATCGCTTGATCTGACGCACCTTCGCGTCGGACGCGTTGACAAGCACTCGACTGGAGGGGTCGGCGACAAGGTTTCGCTTGTGCTTGCACCGCTCGTCGCCTCGCTCGGCGTCGCGGTGCCGATGATGTCAGGACGCGGACTCGGACATACCGGTGGTACGCTCGACAAGCTGGAGTCGATTCCCGGATTCCGCACGGATCTCACCCTCGATGCCGCGACGAGGTTGATCGAGCGCGTCGGCTGCGCGTTGATCGGTCAGACGCGCGAGATTGCGCCCGCTGATCGGCGGCTGTACGCGCTTCGTGACGCAACCGCAACGGTCGAAAGTATTCCGCTCATCAGCGCGAGCATCATGTCCAAGAAACTCGCCGAAGGCCTGACGGGTCTTGTGCTCGATGTAAAGCGCGGCTCTGGTGCGTTCCTCCCCGAGCTCGATCGCGGACTTGCACTCGCGCAAACGATGATCGATCTCGGCGCGGACTACGGCTGTCCCGTCGTCGCATTGCTGACCGCGATGGATCGGCCACTCGGTCGCGCCTGCGGAAACGCGCTCGAAGTTGAAGAGTCGATCATGGCACTCCGCGGCGAAGGGCCGCCTGACTTGATGGGAGTGACATATGCGCTCGGCGCCGAAATGCTGCTGCTTGGCGGCGTTGTCACGGATCGTGACGATGCACGTCGACGGATGGAGGTTGCGATCTCCAGCGGAAAGGCGGCGCGCAAATTCGAGGAGATCATCGCCGCGCAGGGCGGCGATCCGGCCGTGGTCGAAGACCCTTCGCTGCTGCCGCAGGCCGCTGAGTGCGAGATCTTCTTCGCGCCGAGGGATGGTGTGGTGGTACAGGTGGAGCCCAAAACGATCGGGCGCGGCATCACGCTGTTGGGCGGTGGCCGCAGTCGGGTCGAGGATATCGTGAACCCAGCGGTCGGCTTTGTGATCACGGCTCGCCCTGGGGATATCGTCCGTGCTGGCGAGCCACTGGCGACCGTCTTTGCCAGAGACCGCGACGGCGTGGACGGCGGTCTGGCGGTGCTCCGCGACGCGATCCGTATTGGCGACGAGGCCGAGCCACCGCTGCCGCTCGTTTCGCACCGGGTCACCGAAGCCGGCGTGGAACTGTACGAGAGCTAGCTCGCCTAATACTTTGCTTGAGCCTCGCGGGCGCCCGTTGTGCGCTCAGCCTCCTTTCCCTGCAGTCTTCGCACCCCCGGTCGCTCGACAGATGATCTCTCCCGGTATGAACCGCCTGCTCAGCCTCGTATTCGCGGCTGCTGTCATTCCGCTGCTCGCGCTGTACGCGCTGCTGATCAAGATCTCGTCGCCCGGGCCCGGCGGTGGTATGGAGCCGACTGTGTCGATGATATGCTACTTCGCATTCACATTCATCTTCGGCGCGTTGATCATCGTCTCGCTCAATTTCTCGCGTCAACTTTCGCGTCAGGCCAAGGGCGACTATCCGACGCCCTAGGGCGCCCCGGAACGGCAGCGGCGAACTGCGGCCGCGAATTCGAAGCCACAACGTGCGAATCTGCTCTGAGCGGATTCGCACGTTTTTACGTTCGGCGACCGATTCAGCTTTGTTGAATGGGTATGTGCGGGCGCATGGTTTTGGATTCACAGAGCCGAATGGGGTTCGTCCCATGTCACGTGTATTCATCACAACCGGGACGCAGCTCCCACCAGTCGGCTGATCGTGCCGCCATCACACCGACTCCCATGCTCTCGCACGGATTGAGGCTGTCATGAGTGCACATGCACGCTATTCCATTCGTCGGTTTCAAACGGCAACGGCGAATGCGATTTCCACGATCGCGGTATTGAGTGCGCTCGGAGCGTGTAGCGCTGCAGACGGCAGCAGTACCGCGACTACGCCGACTGTTGCGGCCCCGACGACTGAACCAGTCAGCGTTGCGTCAGCGAACGCTCCGCAGCAGGCGACTGTCGGCGTCGCATTCAGCTACGACGCAACGCTCAACGGCACCTCGTTCAAAGATCCGAAAGGCGCGGGGCTCACGTACGCGGTCTCGTTCGCGCCATCAGCCAACGGACTCACCGCCACCGCGGGTCGTATCACTGGCGTTCCACTCGTTGCCGGTACAATCACTGCCGCGATCACCGCAACGGACGCACTTGGCAAGAGCGCAACGAACGCGTTCACCATAACGGTCGTGAATGCCACGGCGGTCGCGCTTGTGTCGGGAAATACGCCGCAGGGTGCGACCGTCGGTGGCGCGTTCAGCTACGACGCCACAAAGGGTGGCACGGCGTTTACGGGCACGGCGCTGAGCTATGCAGTTACGTTCGCGCCCGGTGCCAATGGACTGACCGCGACAAATGGTCGCATCAGCGGCGCGCCGACTGCGGCCGGTATCACGAACGCGACGATCATCGCGACAGATGTTGGTGGCAACAGCGTGTCCAACGTGTTCCCGATCGTTGCGTTCAGCGTGGATCTCGCCGCACCTACGCTCCCTGCGACGGGCTATGCGTACTCCGACGCGACCTCACCTCTCGCCGCGCACTTCACGATCGCCGTCGGCGGCGCGCGCGGACCGGGAGGTAGCGTGATCGCCGCGGACAACACGCCTACCACCAACATCACTACCGACGCAGGCGCGGCGCTGGGGCGGGTGCTCTTCTACGACCGTCGGCTGTCGGTGAACGATCGCGTCTCGTGCGCATCGTGCCACCAACAGCAGTTCGGCTTCGCTGACACGGCGCGCCTGAGTCGCGGCTTTACCGGTGGGTCGACCGGGCGCCACAGCATGGCGCTCCAAAATGCGCGCTTTTACAACCGTGGCCGCTTTTTCTGGGATGAGCGCGCGGCGACCCTTGAAGCGCAGGTGCTCGCGCCGATTCAGGACGCGACAGAGATGGGAATGACGCTCAGCAACGTCGTCACAAAGCTCACACTCTCGGCGTACTACGCGCCCCTGTTTCAGGCCGCGTTCGGCACCACTGACATTACGAGCGATCGCGTCTCGCGTGCGCTGTCGCAGTTTGTGCGATCGCTGGTGTCGTCGTCGGCAAAGTTTGACCGCGCATTCACCAACGGCCCGCCGAATTTCGCGGCGGTCTTCACGCAGCAGGAACTGCTCGGCCAGCAGCTCTTCAACGGTCCCGCCAAGTGCGCGCAGTGCCACGAAACAAACGCGCACATCGGCGACGACATTCACAATACGGGACTCGACCCGGCAATCACGGACGCCGGTGCAGGGCTGGGGCGCTTCAAGACGCCATCGCTTCGCAACGTGGAGAAGCGCGGCCGTTTCATGCACGACGGTCGTTTCACCACACTCGAACAGGTCGTCGAGTTCTATAACTCCGGCGTTCAGAACAACGGCAATCTCGACAACCGACTGCGTGGCCAGGGCAACCAACCGCAGCGGCTGAATCTTTCCCAGGTCGAGAAAGACGCGATCGTGGCTTACATGAAGACGTTCACCGACGACGCGTTTCTCAATGCCCAGAAGTTCAGCAATCCCTTCCCGCGCTGATCAAAAATAAGAGCGAAGACAGCAAAAGCATTTGGCCGTCGTTTCTTTCGTTACGTGGTTAGATGTCGAGATTGCTCACGAAGCGTGCGTTCGTTTCGATGAACAGGCGGCGCGGTTCGACATCGTCGCCCATGAGTGTCTGGAACGTCTGGTCGGCGAGCACAGCGTCCTCCATCGTGACACGGAGCATCGTGCGCGTGCCCGGATCCATCGTCGTCTTCCACAGCTGCTCGGGGTTCATTTCGCCGGGGCCCTTGTAACGCTGCACCATGATGGTGGTGCGCCCTTCGCCGCAGCGTTCGATGAAGCCGTCGGGTTCCTTCTCGCTATACGCGTAGAACTCTTCTTTGCCCTTGGCCACGCGATAAAGGGGCGGCTGCGCGATGTACATGTAGCCCGCGTCGATCAGCTCCGGCATCTGGCGGAAAAAGAACGTGAGCAACAGGGTGCGAATGTGCGCGCCGTCGACGTCGGCGTCCGTCATGATGATGATTTTGTGGTAGCGTGCCTTTGTGATGTCGAACTCATCGCGGATGCCCGTACCGATCGCCGTGATGATCGTCCGGATTTCTTCATTGGAGAGCACCTTGTCGATGCGCGCCTTTTCGACGTTGATGATCTTGCCGCGCAACGGCAGAATGGCCTGGGTGTCGCGCCTGCGTCCCTGTTTCGCTGAACCGCCGGCGGAGTCACCCTCGACGAGGTAGACCTCACACAACTTCGGATCGGTGAACGAACAGTCGGCGAGCTTGCCCGGCAGGTTCGCGACATCGAGCGCTGACTTCTTGCGCGTGAGATCGCGTGCCTTGCGGGCCGCTTCGCGTGCGCGCGCCGCCGACATCGACTTTTCGATGATGAAATTGGCAGTCTTGGGATTCTCTTCGAGGAACTGCGACAGCAGCTCGTTGAGCACACTGCGCACCGCGCCTTCGACTTCAGAGTTGCCGAGCTTCGTCTTCGTTTGCCCTTCGAACTGCGGCTCGAGCACCTTGACCGAAATGACCGCCGTCAATCCTTCGCGCACGTCGTCACCGGTAAGACGAACTTCCTTGTCCTTTTTGGAGAGGTTGCTCGACTTTTCGATGTACTTGTTGATGACCGACGTCAAGGCGCTCTTGAAGCCGGTGAGGTGTGTACCGCCTTCGTGCGTGTTGATGTTGTTGACGAAGGAAAACACGTTGTCCGCATACCCCTCGTTGTACTGCAACGCCACTTCGATTCCGATGTCGTCGCGCGTCGTATCGATGTAGATGACTTCCGCATGCACCGGCTTCCTGGTGCCCAGCAGGTAAGTCACGAACTCTTTGAGACCGCCACGCGCAAAGAACGTCTCCTCCTTCTGCTCACCCTCACGCTCGTCTTTGAGCGTGATCGTGATGCCCTTGTTCAGAAACGCCAGTTCGCGGAGGCGGTTGGCCAGCGTCGCCCATTCATAGCGCGTGGTCTCGGTGAAGATCTCGGAGTCGGGCTTGAACCAGACCTTCGTGCCGGTCTCCTTTGGGCCGACCGTGCCGAGGACCTTGAGCTTCGTGTTCGTGATGCCGCGACGGAAATCCATGTAGTGCTGCTTGCCGTCAAGCTTGATCCACACCTTGAGCTCGGTGGAAAGCGCGTTCACGACTGACACGCCGACGCCGTGCAGACCACCGGAGACCTTGTAGGTGTTCTTGTCGAACTTTCCACCGGCGTGCAGCATCGTCATCGCCATCTCAACGCCGGGCATCCCTTCCGACTTGTTGATGTCGACCGGAATACCGCGACCGTTGTCCTCGACGGAAATGGAGTCGTCGAGATGGATCGCGACGTCGATCTTCGTCGCAAAACCGGCGAGCGCTTCATCAATGGAGTTGTCGACAACTTCGTAGACGAGATGATGCAGACCGCGCGCGGACGTGGAACCGATGTACATGCCAGGGCGCATCCGAACCGCTTCCAGCCCCTTGAGAGCTGTGATGCTATCGGCGGTGTATCCCTGCTCGGGCTTGTCGCGATCGGGGTTGTCGCTGCTGTTGGACATGGGCGAGGTTTTACCGGTGGGGTGCGTCGCAAACACAACCCCTGAAAGTACTCGCGCGGGGCTGGCAATGCAACTGTCAGACCGTTTCGTAAGTCGTTATTTCACAACGACTTCGCTGGGTCAGCCCCGCAACGTCCAGCGGAGTTTGGTCACCGGTGGCCGACTCGTGTCCCGATTGAGCGATTTAAGCAGTTCGGGCTCCAGCAACGAGAGCTCATTCATCCAGGCGTTGGTGCGCACCATCACCACCAGCGTACCGTCCTGTTGCAGCAACAACGGCTCCGTCACCGCCGCAATCTGACTGCCGACGAGCCGCGGCCATTCCGGGATGACCGAGGCTTGGGCTACGCGATCGGTGAGCCCCGCCTGCTTGAGCACTGAGGCCAACACATCGCTCACCGGCGCAAATCCTCGGCGCTTGTCTTCAGGCCCCCGTCTGCTGCTCATGTCAGCACGCCGTCGTGCATCACGCGGCGCTCGAGTCGGGTGAACGCTGCGGGAATGTCTTCGATGCGCGGTACGGCGAGCAACACTTGGCCCACGCCTGATTGTTCGAGGAGAGCGAGCACGCGCGATGCGCGCCCGCTGTCGAGCTCTGCGAACGGATCGTCAAGCAGCAGCAGCGGCGTGGTGCCGATGGCATCGCGCAGGGTCGCAAGTTCGAGCAGCCGAAGTGCGATTGCTGCGCTACGCTGCTGGCCAGCCGAACCAAAGGTGCGCAATTCGCGTCCGCCGAGCAGCAGTTGGAGTTCGTCGCGATGCGGACCGACGAGTGTGATGCCACGACGCAGCTCTTGCGCGCGCTGTTGTGCAAATGCCGCCGCGAGAGCCTGAGACTGTGCCGCAGCATCATCCAGTCTGGAGTCGTCGGTCGCGCCGTTCCCCGCGACATAGCGCATGCTGACCGGCAGGCGCTCGCCGATCGCTTCGGCAATATTCGTGAACTGCGCCGAGTGATTCCGGACAAACACCTGACGCATCGCCACCACGATACCACCATGCTCCGCGAGCGCCGGCTCCCACACACTCACGCGCGCGTCATGTGCCGCTGCGGCGCGCGGGCCTTCACGCTGCGCCGTGCGCAGAGCGGCGTTTCGGCGCAACAGGGCCGCGCGATACTGCTGCAATGCCTGCAGGTACGTGCGCGACGAAATCGCCAGTGCGACATCAAGAAACCGCCGACGCTCGCCCGGGCCGCCGGCAACGAGTACCACATCGGCCGGCGAGAAACAGACGGAGGGAAGTGCGCCTAACGCCGACGTTAGGCGTGGCTGGTCCACTCCGTCAAGTGACGCGCGCTTCTTCTTGGTTTGCCGCTCGTAGCCGACCGCAACCGTGTCAAACGCACTCGTGCCGTTCATTTCAGCGCGGATGTGAAAGACACTGGCTCCAAAGCGAACCACGTCGCTGTCGCGCGCGCCGCGCAAGGAACGAAGCAGTGATAGATACGCGACCGCTTCAAGCAGATTGGTCTTGCCGTGACCGTTTTCCCCGATGATGGCGAACCCGCCGGCAGGGAGTGTGACATCGAGGTGCGCGAAGTTGCGGAAATCGCGCGCGACCAATCGCGCCAGCATGCGTCTGCGCTCAGCGACGCACGAGGCGCGCGGAAACCTGGATCATTGCAGCGATCACTCGCCGGTGAATGCCGCGGCGCGCTTCTCGAGAAACGCGCGCATTCCTTCGCGCATGTCGCTCGTGCTCGCGAGTGTACCGAATTGATCCGACTCGACACGACACCCTTCTTCGAGGGAAAGCGGAAGGCCGCGATCAACCGCTTCGATGCAACCGGCGAGTGCCAACGGTGCGTTCGCCAGCATCGCACGCATCAGCGTGGTCGTCGTTTCGAGCAGTGCGTCCGCAGGCACCACCTGGTCGACCAGTCCAAGCCGCAGGGCTTCGGCGGCGTTGATCATCTCGCCCGTGAGCAGCAGACGGAGCGCTGCACCTCGCCCGATCAGACGCGGGAGCCGCTGCGTGCCGCCATAGCCGGGCACGATGCCAAGCTTGACCTCCGGTTGGCCAAGCTTTGCAAATTCGCTGGCGATGCGCACGTGACAGGACATCGCCAATTCACAACCGCCGCCAAGCGCAAAGCCGTTGATCATGGCGATCGTGGGCTTGGGTGACGTCTCGTAGCGACGGAAGATCGCCTGGCCTGCGCGCGCTCGATGCACCGCCCGCAGAGGCGTCTGAGTTTCCAGCTCCGAAATGTCCGCCCCTGCAACAAAAGCACGCCCAGCGCCGGTGAGAATCACGCCACCGACATCGTCGCGACTGCGTGCCTCGTCGATTGCCACGCCAAGTTCCGCAATCGTCGCGTCGTTCAACGCATTGAGCTTGTCAGGGCGATTGACGGTGATGGTGGCGATGCGGTCAGCGACATCGAAGGAGAGGAAGTGGTAGGACATCGGGAGGCGGGGACTGGGGACTGGGGCCTGAGGACTGGGGCCTGGGGACTGGG